>JBILGL010000215.1:0-7068 GCA_044351075.1 Isosphaeraceae bacterium
CGGCTGGAATTTCTTGAGCCCCGCCGCCCCGGTCAGTCGGGCAGTGGCTCTTCATCGACCCTGCCGAATGATAAAACCGGCGGATCAACCGCACCCGGAACCAAGCCAAGTGCCTGGCGTACACCAAAATTTGGTGATGTATCAGGCCGGACGACATATCAGACAAGCAACAGAGGCGCGGCAACAGAATCGCAATATGATGATTCAACACCGCCACGCCTGGGTGTGCTTGACTGAAATGCAATCAGCAGAAATATGATTGCATTTCAATCACAATAAGGCTGCAATTCATCACCGGCATCAGCCGATGACGAGATTGCACAATTTGCCGGGTACGACGATCGCCTTGCGAATTGTCTTCCCGGCGACCAGCGACGCGATTTTCGGGTCGGCCATAGCGGCTTTCTTCACGGTCTCTTCGTCGGCATCCACCGGCAAAGTCACTCGGCCGCGCACCTTACCATTGATCTGAAGCACCATCTCCACTTCAGTTTCAATCAAAAGTGCCGGGTCATATGTTGGCCAGGGCTCATAGGCCAGTGTCTGCGAGTGGCCCAGCAGTTCCCAAAGCTCTTCGGCCATGTGTGGGGCCATCGGGGCGAGTGTCAGAACGAAGTCAGAGAGAGCTTTCTTTGAACGCACTTCCCGGCCCGTCATGAAGTTCGTGAACTCCATCAGCTTGGAAATGGCCGTATTGAATCGAAGCTCATCAAAGTCTTCGGTCACTCCGGCAATTGTCCGGGCCAGGGCTTTGGCGGTTTCGGTATCGGGCTCCACGTCCTGCACGCGCGGGTCAAGCTCCAGCGTTTCGGCATGTTCGTCAACAACCAGTCGCCAGACGCGGGCCAGGAATCGCGAAACTCCCTCAACGCCTTTCATGCTCCATGGCTTGGTCGCTTCCAGCGGGCCCATAAACATTTCATAAAGTCGCAGGCTGTCCGCGCCATATTCGCGCACAACGTCGTCCGGGTTAATCACGTTGCCCCGGCTCTTTGACATCTTGTGTGCCTTGGCTTCCACACGCACATCGGCGTCGGCTGCAAGCACAAAGCGATCGCCCTGCTTGGTGGCGGCCTCGGCATCCACTTTGACAAGTTTCAGTTCAACACGCTGGCCGCCACGCATTGTGTAGCTGCCTGTGTCGTCAACAATCGCTTCATCCACACTCACAAAGCCGCCGGCAGCATCCTGATAAACGGTGTATTCCGTTTCGCCCAGAATCATCCCCTGATTCACAAGCTTCTGAAAAGGCTCCTGTGTGTGCACCAGCCCGCGATCAAAAAGCACCTTGTGCCAGAATCGGCTGTAAAGCAGGTGCAAGACGGCGTGTTCGGCACCACCAATGTAAAGATCAACCGGCAGCCAGTATTTTTCATGCTCAGGGCTGAATGGAGCGGTGGTGTTTCTGGCATCCATATAGCGCAGATAATACCAGCACGAGCCAGCCCACTGCGGCATCGTGTTGGTTTCACGCTGATATTTTTCGGAATATTTCACCCAGGCCGTGGCTTTTGAAAGCGGTGGTTCGGGCTTGCCGGATGGCTTGAAATCTTCCATTTCCGGCAGTTCAACAGGCAATTCAGCCACATCCACCGCATGGGCATTACCGGCTTCGTCGAGCAATATCGGAAACGGTTCGCCCCAGTATCGCTGGCGGCTGAAAAGCCAGTCCCGCAGCTTGTAATTGATTGTCAGCCGCCCGACGCCCTTAAAATGCAAATATTCTTCAATAATCGCTTTTTTGGCATCAGTTGTCGGATAGCCGTTCAAATTAAATTCATTGTTGGCGGAATTAACGGCCAGGCCTTCGGCCGTTTCGGCTTCTTCAAGCGGCTTATCGTAATTGATCAGGTTATCAGCCACCACACGCTTGATCGGCAGGCCGAAAACCTGGGCGAATTCAAAGTCGCGTTCATCGTGGCCGGGCACAGCCATAATGGCACCAGTGCCATAGCCGTAAAGCACGTAGTCGGCGATCCAGATGGGGATCGGCTCGAATGTGCACGGGTTCACGGCATATCCGCCCGTAAAGACGCCAGTTTTCTTGCGATTGGCGTCCATCCGTTCCATATCGCTCTTGGCGGCAACTTCCGCCCGATAGGCCGTGACCGCCGCTTTTTGTTCTGCTGTGGTAAGTTTATCCACCAGTGGATGTTCGGGGGCAAGCACCATGTAGGTGGCCCCGAAGAGTGTGTCGGGCCGGGTGGTAAAGACACGAATACAGTCGTCGGCCGGGGTGGCCGGAAATGGCTTGACGCTGCGTTGGCGGGCCCAGTCGTGAAAGGCTTTGTGGTCGCCCAGATAGAAATCGACAAACGCGCCTTCGCTGCGGCCGATCCAGTTGCGCTGCATCTCTTTGATGGCCTTGGACCAGTCGAGATCTTCCAGATCGTCAATCAGCCGCTCGCCGTATGAAGTAATGCGCATCATCCACTGCTTGAGCGGCAATCGCACCACGGGAAAGCCGCCGACTTCCGACTTTCCGTCTTTCACTTCTTCGTTGGCCAGCACGGTGCCGAGCTCAGGGCACCAGTTTACGGGCACTTCAGCACGATAGGCCAGGCGATGTTCGTCACGATAGGCGGCGGGGTCAGGGCAATCGGCGGGAATGGGCAGTTCGGCGATGGGGCGGCCCTTGCCGCGTCGCTGACGACCGGCCGGGTCGGTCCAGACAAAGTCTGGGTCATACCAGGTGTCGTAAATTTTGAGGAAGATCCACTGTGTCCAGCGAAAATAGGCTGGGTCTGTGGTGTCAACTTCGCGATCCCAGTCATAGGAGAAGCCGAGGGATTTGATCTGGCGGCGGAAGTTGTCAATATTCTGCTGGGTGGTCAGTCGCGGGTGGGTGCCGGTCTTGATGGCGTATTGTTCGGCAGGCAGGCCAAAAGCATCCCAGCCCATCGGGTGCAGCACATTCTGCCCGAGCATGCGTTTGTATCGGCAAAGAATGTCGGTGGCGGTATAGCCTTCCGGGTGCCCCACATGCAGGCCAGCGCCGCTGGGGTAGGGGAACATATCCAGGGCATAGAATTTCGGCTTGCCGGGCACGAAATCAAGTGTTTTGAACGTCTTGTTCTCTTCCCAGAATCGCTGCCATTTTTTTTCAATTCGGGAGAAATGATAACCGGGCATGTTCGGCCGATGACCTCAGTTGCTGACGATTCAGGACAAACCTGACGTGACTCAATGATAAGCAGATAACTTACCGTTTTTGTGGCAAAAACGCCAATCCAAACCACGCAGATCTCAGTCGGGTGTCATTTACAGTCAGAATCATCCATTCGTTTCATGGCAGGATCTCAGAAAATTAAGGTCTGCTCAGCAGAAAACTCATCAGCTTATCTACCTGCTACATGCATGGATGCATGCTTGCAGTGTTTCTGTTGGCTGGTATTAGGGCGCAGGAGGCAATATTGATGAGCCGCAGAGGGCTGGTTTGAGCTTGGTCGAAATACTTGTGCCAACATCGGCAGGAGGATTGATCCCATGATTTTACAGCGAACGGGTGCAATTTGCACTGGGGAAGTTGATTTTCGATTTTTCATACTTTCAGATGAAATTCATTTCAATGTTTGAGAAGTCCCTCACAAATAAAGATAAAATTATTGGTTGAAAGTGTCATTGGCTTTCTGTGGTCTGTAATGAGATTTCAGTGTAGAACGAGGCAATCGAGAGCGATCATCGAGATAACAATAATCTCAGTAACCCTCACGCCCTGATCAGACTTTGCCTTGTTCTGTTGTTTACTTTAACGCAATAATTAATTGATGGTCACGCAACGGCTCTGAATGATCAGGGGTTATGAAGCGAAAAATCTACGTTGAAACATCTGTCATCAGTTATCTGACGTCAAGCCCCAGTAAGACGATCATTGGTGCTGCTCATCAACAGATCACGCGGGACTGGTGGCAGCGGCGTTCGGAATACGAACTTTTCATCTCGCAAGCTGTATGGCAAGAATGTGCAGGCGGAGATCCATCAGCTGCCCAAAGAAGGTTGGCATCACTTGAAGGGATCGCATTGCTTGGAATTACACCTGAGATGATTCAACTTGCCGAATCTCTCATTCACCAAAGTGTCATTCCTCCTAAAGCCATCGAGGATGCAATTCATATCGCCGTTTCAACAATACATCGTGTCGATTTTTTGCTGACATGGAATTGTCGGCATATTGCTAATCCCGTGATTCAGGAGAAGATTGCATTATGTTTTGAACCATTGGGGCTTTTACTGCCTATCATTTGCACGCCCGAACAACTTCTGGGAGATTCGGAAAATGACGGATGAAATCATGCAGGAATTGCATTCGATCAAGGATTCAATCGGCTTGAAGTATGCACAAAACAGAGAAGAGCTTTACAAGCAAATTCAAATTGGCGAAGCCAGGCTCAAAGCGGCTGGTGTCTTGATACTGCCACCCCCAACGGATGATGAGCCACCTTCTTTTACGGCACTTCAGCGAACCCGATTTAGCCGTCGCTGAATTTCAGGCATCCCGGCGGATCCCAAATCTCATTCATCATACCCAATTGATTTTATAGCAAACAGGCACAATTTGATTGGGACATAGTTTGAAATTTGATTTTTTAAGTTGTCAGATGAAATACTTTTGAATGATTGGCTGAGTTCATTTTTATTCACACTCGCGATTGCTAGGCGATGGGATCTCGTGAAGCATGAAAAACCGCAATCACAACTATATGGCCGTTGGTTATGCAATAATAAACACAATAAGGGAATCGATGTACTAATCCTTCATGCACATCTTCAAAAACACGAGGATGCCGGCATGGATTTGAACAAGCCGAACGAAGAAGATCCTGAATTGCTTCAGTAAATGCTTTGCCCAGACCTTTTTGATTCGACTCGTACCAGTCGGCAGCCTCGTCGAATTCTCTACGCGCTTCTCTTCGAAAGACCACTGACCGAATCATCTGTTCTCAAATCTCGCGAATGCCTGCTCCTTGATTTCCTCCCATGAGTCAACATCATTGGGATTTGTCTCGTGATCGGCCAGCCTTCGCTGAATCTCTCTCATGCCGTCAATTGTCAGATGAATTCGGCCGGTCTCGGCGGCAAGGCTCTCCCAAATCTCATTCATCAGGTTGATACGGTCATCAACACTCAACTTGTCAATTCCCAATTCAATCATTTTCAAAGCCATTGTAAACCTCCTCATTCTTAATGTATTATAACAATTAACGCTATTAATGAGCAAGTGCAGCCGGATCTTTGGGTTAAATACCATGCGGAGGCTGTTTGCGATGAGACTGTTTCATAAAAGCTCCGAAGGTTTTACACTCATCGAATTGCTGGTCACGCTTTCGGTCATCTCGCTTTTATTGGCATTGCTGCTACCGGCTGTGCAGGCGGCCCGAGAATCGGCACGGCGAGCAAAGTGCCAGAGTCATTTAAAGCAAATCGGCTTGGCGCTGCACCAATATCACAGTACTTACAATTCGTTTCCCTACTATATTACACGTCATAATGAATATTACGACGATGC
Organism: Isosphaeraceae bacterium; assembly: GCA_044351075.1. GTDB lineage: Bacteria > Planctomycetota > Planctomycetia > Isosphaerales > Isosphaeraceae > QWQI01. The sequence goes on from JBILGL010000215.1 coordinate 5,507, forward strand.
ATTGGCACGCAAGTCCGGTGGTGAGAGCGAATTTTCCGCCCATGTGCGGCTGCTGCCGTATCTGGAACAAGCCCCACTTTTTTCTTTGATTAATTGCGAGCTCGATGGTTATGGGCATCCACATTCCGCGAATTACACCGCAAAAGGTATGCACATCGCCGGGTTTATCTGTCCTTCCGACGGCTCCTCATTTGGCGAGATCGGCGGCAATAACTATCGCGGCAATCGAGGTGTCGGGCCATGGTTTGGGCCTGTCAAAATGACACCAGATTCAGGCGGCGGATTTTATGATTATGCCGCGGGCACTTTGTCAGCCAGCTCCTTTCACGACGGCCTGGCTCATACGATGGCCTATTCAGAACGGCTCCGAGGCAGCGGCATCAAACGATTTGGTTTGGCCAATCGAGATTTTTCAGACGTTTCCGAATATCCTTATGCCACGCAGCGAACGTCTGATTACAATCTCGGCTGGTGTCAGGTTGCAGCACGCGAAAAGGGAATGACAATCACCAACGCTGGCTCGTCTTGGTTTGTCGAACTGCTGGAAAATACTTCTTACACACACGCTCAGGAACCGAACGGGATGATTCCCGACGGCATTGATTTGTATTTGCCGACTTCAGCGGGCGTGGCAACGGCTCGAAGCAATCATCATGGCGGTGTCAATGCCGCGGCGGCGGATGGCTCAGTGCGGTTTTTTGTGGAGACAATCGAACGGAAGGTCTGGCGGGCATTATCCACCAGAAGTGGAGGTGAAGCGGTCGAGTGATGCGTCGCATCGGCTTTTTCTATCATCACTTTTAATATCAGGAAGTTTCACCCATGTCGATTTCCGTTTTCATTGCGTTGGTGATTCTCGCTGCTGGGGAAGAAATCAATCAACCAAAGTTGTATTTTGAAAAACTCTATGAGCCGATTCGCAACCTGCAAATGAAATATGAAGGGAATGATAAACAGTTTTATCCGCAGGAGAATATTTGGCGCACCGATAACGAATTCAGTGGTTCATTCGTTTTCAAGTCAGGTCTGTCGCTTAAATCTGAGTCGATCAATAATAAATTCAATATTAATTTGAATCGGCGTGAAACAATTCACCGGTCATGGAGTTTAAATCAGGGAAAAGGAACTGAATACACCATCGCGCCGAATGGGTTGGAGACATACGACTTTTCTGAACAGCGACAGCTTATTGAGGATCTGACCAGAGTTTACGCGACCGGTTGCGACATTTTTCCTGTGCCCCAATTGATGTCGATGGCATCCTCGCCAGATCGTCGTTTTTATCGAACAGGTACCGAAAAAATTGGCGAGAATCTCTGCGAAGTCATTTCATCGCCTTCCATCCGTAAAGAAGATGGCAAATTAATTTCAACGGAAAAACTTTGGCTTGACTTAGGTCGGGGTGGTTTTCCGCTGAAGTATGAACAGTTGGATTTCAACGATGAATTGAAATATCGGATCGATGAAATTGAATTAAAACAGTTTCCCGGCGGCGATTCGAAAAACGTCTGGTTACCCATATCGGCCAGACATCAGTCTTTTATCACATCAACGGATTTAGA
>JBILGL010000216.1:0-7044 GCA_044351075.1 Isosphaeraceae bacterium
CAATAAGATCATCACAAGAATTAATAAAATCGATATCATGTTCAACTGCTACTACGGTATTACCACGGTCGCGCAGCGATCTCACTAAATTCAGTAATCGACTGGTGTCTGCCGGATGAAGCCCTGCTGTCGGTTCATCAAGCACGAAAAGCATATTCACCAGCCCTGAGCCAAGAGCTGTGGTCAGGCCGACACGCTGCATCTCGCCGCCGGATAAAGTTCGTGCTGCCCGTGCCAGATTTAAATAGCCTAAGCCGACATTCATGAGATATCGCAAACGATTTTCCATCGGCCTGATCACACGGCTGGCGGCCGGATGATCAGAGAATTGCATTTTGACCTGTTCAAGCCAATCATTAATCTGCTCGAGTGGTAAATCTGAGAGATTTGCAAAATTCAACTGGTTTAATTTCACCGCCAGTGATTCAGGCTTCAGTCGCTTCCCGCCACAGGTTTCACAGGGCCGATAAGCTCGCCATCGTGAAAGAAAAACCCTGATGTGCATTTTGTAAGTTTTTTTCTCAAGCCAGGCGAAAAAATCACGAATGCCATAAAGCCCCTTTGATTTTTTTCCGGTAATCACCAGTTGCTTTTCCTGCTCACTCAGCATATCCCAAGGCTTATCAAGATCAATTCCCAGACCAGGACCATGCTTTTCAAGATCGTGCTGCAACTCCTGATAAGCCGGCATCTGGTAGGGTGCGATGGCCCCCTCGCGTAATGTTTTATTTGTGTCGGGAATGATTCGGTCGAAATCAAGATCAATGACACGACCAAAACCTTCGCATGCCGTGCAGGCACCCTGCGGATGATTGGGGCGAAAAAGAGCAGGTTCGGGCTGCTGGTGTTCAGTGCCGCAGGCTGGGCAGATCCAGTCTCGATGGAAAGTGAAAGAGTCGGTATCCGTCAGGATTCGGCATCGGCCAAAACCGCGATCAAATGAAGTCCTGATCGAATCTTCCCACCTCTCAACTGTGTCAGAGCCACGAACGAGTCGATCCACAATGACATCAATCGTACCAGTTTTATTTCCCGGTATCGGTCCTGATTCGATTAAATGAATTTCATTACCGATTCGAACACGCAGAAATCCATTTTCGCGAAGGCTTTCGGCAAGCATCAGGCGATCACTGTCGGGCAGTATTTCCAGCGGATATGCAATCTGGTATCGTGTCTTTTCCGGTAATGTATCAACATATTTTGATACGGCTCCAACCGACGACGGCTCGATTTCTAAATGACATTTTCTACAGAATACTTTGCCAAGCCTTGCAAATAGCACGGCAAGGTGATCGTCAATTTCAGTGATGCTACCTACGGTTGATCGGCTGGAACGTTTCGGTGCCTGCTGTGCTACAGCAACGGCTGCCGGAATATTATCAATTCGGTCAACGTCCGGCTTTTCCAGCCGGTCAAGAAACTGACGTGTGTAAGCCGTAAATGTTTCGAGGTAGCGCCGTTGCCCTTCGGCGTAAAGCGTATCAAAAGCCAGTGAGCTTTTACCAGAGCCCGATACGCCAGTGATGGCAACCAGTCGCCCAATCTGTAAATCGACATCAATATTTTTTAAATTATGGACTCTGGCCCCTCTGACTTTTATCACGCGATCTGCCATGACATCGCCATCCTGTTTCATGTCATTATCAATGAAAAAAGAAATGACAAGGCTTTCATTTTGCGATGTCATTTCTTTTTCGATTATTCAATCAGGCTGTTTCTAGTCAAACAGCAATTGGTTTATTAGCCGTACGCCGAACCGCCACAAACTGGCCAAGGTGCATCATGTAATGCAACCCGATCATATTCAGGAGTGCTCCATAACTTGGGGCAATCTGAGCGTATCGATCGGTAGTTGCAGTTGCCAGAAGTTCGTCGCTGGCCGACTCAAGAATACCCAGCGTTGCGGCACGCTGCGCTTTGTATAGATTTAAATAAGCTTCCTTATTTAAAAACTGTTCCCGAGTCGTCCCTTTTGTGTCAGTTCGCGAGTGCACATCGTCAAAGCCGGAAGGCAAAGTGGGGGATGCACCGGGACTGATCATTTCTGCAAACCCACGCTCGGCAGAAATCAAGTGGCCAATCTGCCAGGCGATATGATTCATACCTGCCACTGGCTGAATAAACATCTCGTCTTCAGTCAGGTCGGCTATGTAGGCATTCATCAGGAAATCAGACATCCCAAGTGTATGTCCGATAATTGCTTTGCTGTGCATTTTCATTAACTCCTCAAATTGAAATTGCAAATGATTGCAACTTGATTTAATCACTGCAGTTGCCAGGCGCCTGCTTATTTTGATGCCGTCGTTTCGCCAGTCATCGCTGGTTCAAAATCAGCAATATACAGTTGGCTCGTATTTTCCTTGTTTCGACCCTTGCTTGTCCACATCATTTTCTTGCCATCCGGGCTGATCACAGGCAAGCCGTCGAAACCATCGGCATAGGTCACACGTTCCTGTTTTCCGGTTTCCGTATCCATCAAATAAACTTCATAATTTTGATGGCCATGAATGGATGTGGAATAAACAATGTGACGACTGTCAGGTAGGAACCACGGGCCCCAGTTGACCCCATCGTTTTTCGTAAGTTGTTTTTCGGCCGTGCCTTCAAGGTTGTTAATGTACACCTGAAGAAGGTCATTACCGGCTCGGTCGCTGCGATAGATGATTTTCTTGCCATCGGGCGAGAAGAACGGGCCTCCATCGTAGCCTTTGCTGCGAGTGATCCGGCGAACATGCGAGCCGTCGCTATCCATAATGTAGATTTCAGCATCACCATCACGGAATGAGGTGAATATAATTTGCTTGCCATCAGGAGAATAGCTGCCTTCGGCGTCATAGCCTGGGGCATCGGTTAGTTGCGTTAAATTTGATCCTTCCGGATTCGAAATGAAAATATCCATAAATGGATCGAAGTCCCAGCGGTATCGCTCGCTTCGGCTGTATGCCGGCCCTTTTTTCGCGGCGTCAGGTTTGCCGTTTTTGAGTGAGGGGTCAAGGTGGCTTGAACCAAAGAGAATGGACTTGCCATTGGGATGGAAATAAGCACAGGTGCATTTCCCCTTACCGGTGGAGACAAGCTTCGGCTTGGCCCCTTCCGATAAGTCAATCGTGTAGATCTGATAATCATCTTTGCCGGGAGGTGCAGCCTGAAAAATAATTTTTTTGCCGTCAGGGCTGAAGTATCCTTCGCCCGCTTTGGCAAAATCAAAGGTGAGCTGGCGCACGTTTTTGAGGTGTTTTGACTCGAGCCGGGCCACCTCAGCCGCAGAGAGTTTTGGGCCCGACGGTGCCGCAGGGGGCTGGCCCACCAGGGTAATGGCGATGAGAGCTTGAATCAACATTTTTGGAGCATTTCCAGAAGCAGGAATCTGTTGGAGCGGTATCGGCATGTTTTAAAAAAACTCGCCGATCAATACGATTCGAATATTATATGGCAGTCGGTTCCACTTCGCCAAGTTTTCCGGCTCAGTCGTGATCAATACCACTCAACCGCCATCGGCATTAATGGAATAACTCTCGTGGACACCAAGATCTACACCAAATCGGGCGACGAAGGTATGACCGGCATGCTCAGCTCGCGCCGGGTCTTTAAGGATCATGCCCGGATCGATGCCTATGGCACTGTAGATGAACTCAATGCCTGCGTCGGTCTGATTCGGGCGGAATCGCTGTCCGCTGAGCTTGATCAGATGCTGAAGGTCATTCAATCAGATCTCTTTGATCTTGGCTCAGCCTTGGCCGATCCCGACCCCAAAGGCCGGTTTTTTCATGCGATCAAAATGGTGCATGTTCAAAGGCTGGAACGACATATTGACGAAATGCAGGCGAGGCTTTCGCCACTGACCTCATTCATTCTGCCGGGCGGAACGCGTGCCGCGAGTCTCGCACACCTTGCACGAACAATCTGCCGCCGCGCTGAACGGGATGTCGTCGGACTCTCGCATGTCGAACATGAGCCAGTTGACCCGATCACAATTGTCTATCTCAATCGCCTCAGCGACTTTCTTTTCGTCTTTGCACGAATGGTGAATCATTCTGCCGGCGTGGCTGATGTACCCTGGACACCATCTTAATGACTGCTTCATAATCCAAACGGAAATCTCATGACGCCTAAAAATATTATCATTACCGGGGGAAAACGGGTCGGTAGCGACCTGGCCCGACGTCTGGCCGCAAATCACCAGGCAAACATTGTAATGACTTGGCTCAATAGCCGTGCGGAGATCGAAAAAACGACTTCTGAAATATCAAAAAGTTATGCGGTCAATACACTTGCGATTCAGGCAGATTTGTCCGACCCCGACGCTGCCCGTCGTGTGATTGAAACGACAGTCGATCGATTTGGCCGGATTGATGCGCTCGTCAATATGGCTTCAATTTTCCCGAGAACACCATTCAAAACCCTTACATCAAAAGACTTTGATCGAAATATTGCCGCTAACCTTGCAGGGCCCTACCATACGGCGATATTTGCCGGCCAGCAGATGTTAAAGCAGTCAACCGATGAAAATGGCTACAAAGGGCGAATGATCAATATCGGCGATTGGGCGATCGATCGACCATATCGGGATTATCTTCCCTATCTTGTTGCCAAGGGCGGTCTTAAGACGATGACACTGGCCTTGGCTAACGAGCTTGCACCACATGTCTCTGTTAACATGATTCAGCCTGCCATGATCGATCCGCCACCAGACATGACTGAAGCGGACATTCACGATGTTGTGATGCAGACACCATTACGGCGAGTCGGCACTCCGGCTGATGTGAATGAATTAATTCTCTATCTTCTTTATTCAACGAATTTTGTGACTGGCACTTGTATCCGCGTTGATGGCGGACGTTTTCTGGGAGATGGCAATGAAACCATCGAGTTGAAGAACTTGTAACAATTCATGTTAAATTAAGTCGAAGGAACAGGATAGCAAAAAAAATCCACAGCAATGGCCTGAAAAGGGTTGACTTCAATTGATCGCTTAGTCACCATATTAGCTAGGAAAATCTGCCCCCATAGCTCTTGCCCAGCTTAGCCGCATGCCTGAACCGAATAATCAACATTCTGAACTATCGAAGAAGAAGTCGGCTGGGCGTATGGCTCCATCAGCGATTTCTTTGATCTGTGGCCTTGTGGCATTTTCATCGACGGTTGATATGGATCAGATTCGCTCGATTCAGCGTTATTGCACAACCTGCTGGTCGAATGCCCGTCTCGACCCCAGCCTGTGGGACGATTGCACGCAGGAGGTTTGCGTGCGATTGCTGGGTAAGATGAAAGACGGTTTGATTAACTGGAAAAGAGTTCTTGATGGTAGCGAGCCTTCTGATAGCCCTGAACGTCTGGAACTGACCCGGGCCATTGATGCTGTCAAAAAGCAAGCTCAGCGATTTAAGAAGTATCTACCGCTGGAAACAACCGGCGACGTGGCTGCATTACGGCATTCAGAAAAAGATCCAGCAGAATCATACGCACTGAGTGATTTGCTTCGAACGGCTCGTGAAAAAGTGCTGACACCTCGGCAGGACATGATCATCGAACTCTGGAGTCAGGGTGCGGCCATTTCAGACATTGCCCGTGAAATTGGCATTAAAGTCGCACAGGTAAGTGACGAGAAATATAAGGCGATGGTGAAGCTGGAGAATTTTCTCTCACGCTATCGCGAGCTTTTTGGATTTGGTGCCTCTGCAACACCATCCATCGCCTGATTTATTCGTTTCGACTGCTAAACCGATTGGGTTTATCACGAGAATCTCAAATCCTGATCCGGAAAGCAGCGAATCAGGATTCTTATCGATTTTGCTTCACTGATTATTTCATCGTTGGGGTGGGATGGAGTTTTTTCGCGCCTCTGGGCCAGTTTAAATGTCTGGCCAGAAATGCAAATGTCTCTTCTCCATCAATTTCATGCCCGCGATTGAAATATGCCAGGCCAACGCGATCTTTAAGCCCAAGAAGGTCATAAGTTCGTTTCACCTTGGCGAATTCATAGCCAACCCATTCATCAGGGGCAACACCGTCAAAATGGCCACGTTCCACCATAAAAGGCCGAGGCGCAATCAGGGCCGCCATCTCTGCATAGTTGAATCGCGAAGCCAGGTCCCACTCATACATGTCATATTCAATCGTAAACATATATGAATATTGACGGTCTGTATTGACACACTTGATGACCCACTCATCAAAATCAGCCGAGCAAATGGAAAGGCAGTATTTTTCAAGTGCTGCCGGTATTCGCATGGCCGATTTGCCGCCATACGATAAACCATAAAATGCGATGCGCGACGTATCGACACTCTCATGCGACTCAAGCCACTGCAAAATGCGTTCATGCTGGCGAAAGATTACCGCAAAAAGAGATTGGCCGAGTGGCCAGGCCTTACGCTGAATAGTGCGAAATCGCTCGCGGCCGATGTATGGATTCTGAGGTGCAAAGACGATGTAGCCGCGATCGGCCAAAGCCGCGCCATAGGCATGATAGACCGTTTTTTTTGAGGGATCAACAATATCATCAGGCCGCCCTTCCAGGCCATGCTGGCAAACGACAACCGGCCGTTTCTCACCTGGTTTTATGTCCTTCGGCATGAGTAAAACACCATACGACCAGACATCCTTATAAACCGGAATTTTAACGGCGTATCCATTGAAATTCGGCTGCTCGTAAACCAGCTTCGACTCAATTTTCATGGGTTCGGTGGCTTCTGGCATTTTACCGATCTGCTCTTCCCAGAATTCACGACGCAATGGGGCCGTCGCAGCAGCCCAATCATCAGGCTTTTGTGGGTTGGCATTTTTGAAATAATCAAATCGTCGCAGTTCTGATGTCTGCACTAATTTCTGAGTATGAGCTGCCCATTGGTCGATCTGCCATTTCATGCGGAGATCGGCATTCGGTAAAGAACCAGACCGTTGTAATTTCGCGGTCGTTTCCGGAATTGCAATTGAAAGTTTTTCGGCGACTTTTGCAATCGCCTGCTCATGATTTGACACATCAATTATTCTTCCCGAATCAGCTCCAGCTAATTTTCTGGCTCGGGCCAATTCGATTTCAAT
>JBILGL010000217.1:0-7030 GCA_044351075.1 Isosphaeraceae bacterium
CCGATGAGCTCAACAGGCTCTGTGTCGCAAAACCATGAAACTCTTATAAAAATGCCAGTCAATAAATCAAATCAAAAGAAAGCAACTAAATGTTGAATGTCACTATTAATGAACGCGAATTTCAATATATTCGTCAATGGATGCGTAATTTTATTGGCCAGGATCTGGCTGAGGATAAACAATATTTTGTTCAGGTAAATTTAAATGATACATTGGTGAAATACGAATTAAAGTCGTTTGCAGAACTGATCAGCCGACTCGAAAAATACACACCCTCAGGCTTCAATCTCAGCCTTCATCATTTGCTTAAAACAGTAGAACCCGCTCATTCCCAATTTATTCAGGATGTGGTTGACAGCCTGATGGTCAATGAAACGTATTTTTTTCGCAGGCCTTCTACATTTGCCGACCTTCGCAATATCATTCTGCCCCGACTGGTCGCGGCAAGACAATCAATGCGAAAGCTGAGAATCTGCTGTATGGCCTGCTCAACCGGCCAGGAAGTCTATTCCCTGCTGATGACGATGGATCAGCATTTCCCGGAACTGCTTTACGATTGGGATACTTTGATTGTCGCCACCGATATAAGTCAAAGGTCTCTTCAGCGTGCACAGGCTGGCGTTTATACAGACTGGGAAACGACTCGTGGCCTGAGCCCTGAGCTTCGCGACTATTATTTTTCCAAAAAAAAAGACCAATGGCAAATATCATCGAAATTAATTTCCAAAATTATTTTCCGTTCCTCCAACCTCTTTGAAACGGCCGATTCTCTGCCATTTGGGCCCTATGACCTGATTCTTCTACGTAATGTCATGATCTATTTTGATATGAAGGCAAAACGAATGATTCTGGAAAAAGTCCGCAGGGTGATTGCTCCGGATGGTATTCTGATGATTGGCGAATCTGAAACGCTGATTGGTCTTGAGCAGCAGTTTTCCATCTCTCCTGAGATTCCAGCCGCCTGTCTGCCTGTTTAATTAAATGGCAAAAACACCAAGAACTTTGATTTCAATTTCAACAAAATCAAAAGGCCCCAGAATTGGAGCCTTCTGATGCAATCAACCTCATTTTATGCTGGTTGCATTTCATTCGCAACTAAATTGCGAGACGAGTAATTTCAATGAGCTTGACATGTTTGAGAGGTCTGATGCTGACCTCTTAATCGTATGAATTCCTTCCGAAGTATTTCGGGCAGCCGAGGCAACATCAAGAATATTTCTTGCAATTTCACTCGTTCCGGTAGCGGCTTCATTGACAGATCGGCCGATTTCTCTTGTTGTGACCGTCTGTTCTTCAACTGCTGAAGCGATTGTATTTTGAATGTCGTTGATCTTGTTGATGATTTCACTGATCTCACTGATTGCATCAACGGCCGCACGACTGTCGGCCTGAATTGCTTCAATCTGGTGGCTGATTTCCTCAGTTGCCTTGGCAGTTTCGCGGGCCAGTTCCTTGACTTCTGTCGCAACAACCGCAAAGCCCTTACCAGCCTCGCCGACTCGAGCCGCTTCAATTGTTGCATTTAATGCAAGAAGATTGGTCTGCTCAGCAATTGATGTGATGACCTTGATGACCTTGCCAATTTCCTGACTTGAATGCGAGAGTTTCCCAACTGTGGCATTTGTCGTTACAGCCACTTTTACACCTGCTGTAGCAACTCTTGCCGCATCGGCCGCCTGCTTGGCCACTTCGCGAATAGACGAATCCATTTCCTGTGTGGCAACAGCGACCATTTTCACCGACTTCGACACCTGTTCGGCCGCAGCTGAGACAACAGAGCCCTGCATGCTTGTTTCTTCGGCATTAGACGAGAGCTGCTGGCTGATGGTTGATAAACCCGTCGCTGCGGACTGCACAACTTCTGCGTCATTCCCAAGACTGACAATCGCATTTCGAAGGCCATCAACCGCATCGCTTGCGGCCTTGGAAATTGTGCCAAGCTCATCGCCCGATTCAGTAATCCGTCTAGGGGTCAGATCTTTGCCGGCAAGCCGCTGGAGGCTATCTACACAGTTCTTGACCGGTTTTGTGATCGATCTTACAACCATGAGAACCAGAAGCATGGCACCGGTGACTGTGACGATTGTCAGCCCAATTGTGAGCAGACGGGCAAGCTTGCGATCGTCCAGCCGGTGATTCAGCATTTCATGAATTGCCGTGTGCAGGCTCTGATTTAAAGCCAGATTGACCGATCTGGCTTCACGCAGGCTCGCAAGACATTCATTAATTTTGATGGCATCCTTGCTTGACTGGTCAGACGCCTGATTCAAGAGGTCGATCAGGCGGGTAAAAATGGTTGAATAATCCTTCAGGCTGCGGGCAACCTCATCCTGAAGCACGGGCGAGGTCTGATAGACAGAATTATCCTCGGCAATTGATTTCCTGACACTTTGCAAAGTGGGGTCGAGGATTGTTTCGCGAATGATACCAGTTTCAATGGCGATCTTCTGCTTCATTCCCACGAGTTTGTCGGCGGCCTGATCGCTGGCTGGCGATTCCAGAATTCGAATCAGCCTGTCGATGCGCAATTGGCTGTCGGGAATCAGCGAGGTGGCCGCAACAATGGCATAATAGCTGTCGAGATCGGGGTCAAGAATCAGGTTCGACGTATCACCGGCATGGCCGATCATGGCTCGGACAATATCAATGGCTTCTGCATGTGTACGATTAATCGCTTCAATGCCTGCGGAATCCTGGCGGCGAATTTCTCCGATCACGCGGGCAAGGTTTTCAACAGAGGCCTGACGACGCTGGCGCCGGGCAAGGCCCTCTTCAGTGAATTGTAAAAGGGTACCGTTCAGTCGATTCTGCTCTTCAAGCTTACCGGACTGCTCTTCAATTTCGTTTAAAACGCCTGAAATCTGAGCCTCAGATCCCTTCTGGCCACGCGCTTTCTGAACCAGCAGATCTCGATTCTCAGAGATCGATTCCAGCAGCTCATTAAGTGGGCGAATAAAATTATTGCCACTGATTTCAGATGCAGTAAAGCTTATGGAAGTATTAATTTCCATAACTGCCCTGTAAAGCAGGACACTTGTCGGTAACAGGAAAATCAGACAGATCAAAATCAGCTTGTTAACGAGCCTGAGGTTATTCAAGTATTTCACGATCGAAGCACTCCCGCCGTAGTTAGTCTGATGACTGAGATCTCAAGAGTTTGTTTGGTTTATTCGAAGACGGTATTGTCTGATGCCTGGAGAAAGCCGTTGGAATTGCCATTGAGACTGACAAAATCCAGAATTCGATCAGGATCGAGTTCCAGCAGCAATTGTTTTGGCATTTTATAGGCTGCCTTGAAGAAAATACGCTTGTCAGAGTCCATCGTTTCGGGAATTGGCTCATGTGAATCGGTATGAACATTCACAATATCCCTGATTCCGTCAACGATCAGGCTGGCCGGGCCGTCTTCACTGCGAATGACGACGAGCATCGATTGCTTGCGCGGGTTGGGTGATTTCAACGACAGGCAATGAGCCAGATCAATGGTAAGCACAATCTGGCCTCGAAGATTAATCAGGCCGCTGATTAATCGGGCAGCCAGTGGCACATGTGTCGTGGGCTGATGCCGCAGCACTTCCTGCACCCGCCTGACATCAATACCAAGCAAAAGATCGCCCAGAGCAAAGGTGCAAAGCTGTAAATTGTTAGAATTTGCCAAAGTCATGGCAGGGCCTCCACCTGAGCAGGCTGCAAGCCTGTTTCCGAAAGATAGACGCTTGTCAGTCGGGTAGTTCGAGCAATGTCAACGACATCCGTCAGCTCATCGCCGACAATAATTGTGCTTTGTGCGCCCAGGTGCCTTGGTCTGCCAACGGTAGATACCGACTCTCGCACAATATCAATCACGCTTTCAAACATCAGCCCAAGCGGCTGTTCGTCGCTGAAAACCACCACATGAACTTGCCTTGACGCATTCGATTCAGCTGTATTCAGGCCAATATCCTGATTATTCTGGCCACCGATCTGAAACAGAGTGACCGGATTGAAAACATGAATGATTTTGCCACGATAATTCACCATACCGACGCCATTATTAAATTCAATCGTATCAAGATTCATGACTTCAATTCGGCGTACAGACTCAAGTGAAATTGCCTGGCGCGAGCCATCAAGAGCTCTCATCAGCAACAGATTTCTTCGCACTTCGCCCGACTGCATTTCGGCAGATGCCTCAACCGAACGAAAAGCAGCTGGACCAGCCGAAACACCCAGAGCCGACAATTGCTTCATACGCTCAGCAATCACATTCGTCACTCGTGCCAGGCCAAATACATCAAGAATCAAAGCGACTCGCCCATCGCCCATGATTGTCGCACCGGCAAGCGGCTCAATGCCTCGAAGTGCCTTGGCCAGCGGGCGAACCACAATTTCCTGAGGATCAACTATCCGGTCAACAGCGAGCCCGAAAACGGCTCTGTCTGCCTGTAAAATGACAATATTCAGAGAGTCGCTCTCTTCCGCTGGCGAAAGCTGGCAGGCAGGCCCTTCTTCCAGCCCCAGGGCACGATTCAGATTAACAATCGGCAGCAATCGGCCTCTGTATCGACAGACATGCACGCCATGCAGCTCTTCAATGAGCGAGGCGGCATTGGCCGACTCCAGCCTGATGATTTCAACAAGATTCACCTGAGGAATGGCGTATCGCTCGCCCCTGGCCACAATAATCAACGCCTTGAGAATGGCCAGAGTCAGCGGGATGCGCATCTTCATCGTCGAACCGAAGCCGAGCAGGCTTTCCACATCGACCGATCCGCCAATTGCCTCAATCGAGCTTTTGACAACGTCCATGCCTACGCCACGGCCAGAGATCATCGTCAGGCTCTCAGCCGTGGAAAAACCGGGCCGGAAGATGAGATTGATGGCCTCTCTGTCTGACATTCGTGCGGCCTGATCGGCCCGGATAATTCCGCGCTCCACAGCCTTACGTTTGACACGTTCCGGATCAATGCCCGCACCATCGTCTGTCAATTCAATATTCACCTGGCCACCTTCATGCCAGGCTCGCATCGTTAAAGTGCCTTCCTCAGGCTTGCCTGCCTGAATTCGCTTGTCTGGGCTTTCCACGCCGTGATCAACCGAGTTTCGCACCATGTGCGTAATCGGGTCTTTAATCGCTTCAAGCACCGTTTTATCAAGCTCTGTCAGCTCGCCTTCCATCTCAACCCTGACTTTTTTGCCTGTCATCTGACAAAGATCACGAACGACCCGCGGAACGCTCGTCCAGACGTTCCTGATCGGCTGCATCCGTGTCTTCATCATTCCTTCCTGAAGATCGGTTGTGATCGCGTCCAGCCGCTGGGTGGCGTTGTAAAGCGCTGGCGATTCCCGATTGACAACAGTGCTGCACTGCAATATCTGATTACGGGCAAGCACCAGCTCTCCGACGAGAGTCATTAATCTGTCAAGCAGGCCAACATCGACTCTGACAGTTGATTCAGGTGCATTCCCCCCGGCTGAAGACGCCATGTTCGGCTTTGGCTTAACCGCCGGTTCGGTATTGGCTCGCGGTTTTTCGGCAACTGGTGCGGCTGGCAATTCCTGGCTTTTTTCAGGCGAGACCGACGCAGCCTGCTGCGTCATCGATGGCTGGTCGTCCTGAATCTTGCTACTGTCAAGATTCGTTTGGGGTGCCTGTAGATCATCAGATTCGATTTTTGCTGGAGCAACATCACTAACAACTGATGGCTCATGGCTGATCTGGGGATTGGGCTTTCCGGAATTGGCCGAAGAGCCCATGACTCCTGTAAGCCCTTTTTCCAGCTTTAGAATGTTATCAATCAGTTCGCTGTAAGAGTTTTCGCCGTCTTTCCCCGTTTCGCCAATACTTGCCAGCATCTCCCGCGTTGCATCAGTCACAGCCAGCATTCCGGTGATAATCTCCGGCGTGACTTTCAGCTTATCGTCTCTCAGGTTGCTCAGAAGACTCTCACCGACATGACTGACAGCCCCAAGCTTTGCAAAGCCAAGAAATTGTGCACAACCCTTTATAGAATGGAAACTTCGAAATATACGCGCAAGCACATCCCGGCTGCTGCCTTCCCGCTCAAGGGTCAGCAGATCCTGGTCTATCTGTTCAATGTATTCGTTGGTCTCAACCAGAAATTCCTGGACAAAATTGTCCATCCCGGCATCTCCCAAGGTGCTGTTTCAAGTGCCGATTCTTCGCTCAGTTCAGGCTGATCAGTCCAAACATCTCATGCAAACATAGCCTAAATCACTAGCGATCTCGGATTTATCGAATGAAAATCTGGAATCGTAGCATAAAATAATCTGAATATAGCGGTTATACGGTTTATTCATATTTATTTTCATGATCATCTGATTTATTGTCTGACAGCAGGTAATACTCAGCCAATAGGCAGGACATATTACTTCTTCCAATTTTACTCAACTCAAAGAGAATTATTCCCTATAATTCATTTGATCCGAACATTGGGAAAATGAAATTAATTAGTTCGATATGAATGGCATTTCAGTTTCGTCAGATCAATACGGTCAGAAAACAGATGATGAATATGCGTCATATAATTAAAAAATTATCAATGGTTGTTCACCTGTAATCAATCGTACAGATAATTGAATCAGTCAGCTTTCGCATGTTTTCTTATAAAAATAATTTATCTCGCCTTGCGACAAAGTCAAAGAGAAAAAAACAAAGAATTGAACCGTGTTTTTTGTTTTCTCAGTCAAATTCTCACTTTGTGAGAAATTATTTGTCAAAGTGTTGAAATTACCAATAGAGAATGAGCTTTTTTTGATGAGTTAATCGATAATAACTGTGACAATTCAATTTAAAAGGAGTTATTGCAGTTCCTCGGTCTTGCCTCATGGAATCAATGCAGATTTCAATTATTACAGAGCTCATCCATTGAATCGAACAAATAAGTGTGAAAATCGAGGAGAAGATCTTGCATGATGAACTCTCATCGAGCCGCTTAGAGATTCGCATCTTATTATTTTCTGAATCCGTAATAAATTCTTCCCATCGGCTGGCTTTTCGGGTATTTTGAGGCTATCGAGAAGAAAAAGC
>JBILGL010000291.1:0-5780 GCA_044351075.1 Isosphaeraceae bacterium
AAGGTCATTACCCTTACAGGATTAGCCCAGGTTTGGGATGCTAAATCCGGCAATCTTGATGCCGGCGAATTGCTTGAAGTCACGCTCTCGCCAAAACTCAGGAAGTCAGAGCCGGCAGCGGCAGCGGGCAAGGTCGCCGGCAACGAGATGCAAAAGCGAGAAGCCGCAGCCAGTTTGTCGTCTAAATCCTTTGAAATTGAGCGCGTATTTGCCCTGAAGGATGTCAGGCTGGTGGCTGATAATCGTTATCTCACAGCCCGCAATCGGCTTGATGTTGAATTTCTGCCGGGCACCACGGCACCGCCAGCCGCTCCGGCCGGACCGGCGCGAGACCGAGAGATCGCCACCAAACCCGAAAGCCATGTGAAACCAACTTCTTACGAGATAACGGAAGAATCTGCCGATCAACCGGCCGCCAGTGCAGCCACCCCGGCCGCCAGTCAGCCATCGTCTGGTCTGGCCAGGCGGCCTTCGCCGAAAGTTTCTGTTGATGCCAATCGTATCTGGGCCCGTCTCGGACCGAATCTCAACAGGCCCGGCAATGTCAACCCGGGGGGTGCTCAGGCGATGGCCCCGGCAGGTGGCATTGAATTGATTGAAGCCCGCCTGCGCGGCAACGTGAAATTCGATCAGGAAAATGCCGACCCTTCCAAAAAGGCTTCATCGATCGAAGCCCAGGCCGTTGATGTCGTGCATCAGGGCCAGGCAATGTATCATTTTCTGGCATATGACTTTGACCCTTCTGTGAAAAAGCCGACCGATATCAATGTGCCAATGGTGCATGTGGCTTCGGATCAGTTTGAACTTGATGGCCCGATCGTTCTGCTCAATCAACGAGCCAGCTATGCCAAAGTCGATGGTCCGGGCAGAATTCGTCAATGGATTGGCTCGGAATTGCTCAAACAGGAAGGCTACCGAGACGCAAATACGGGAAATACACCGGAAAAACCAGCAGCTAAGCCCCAACTTGCGAATATCGTCTGGAGCGAAAAAATGGAGTTCATGGGAGTGCCATCAGACCAGAATGGCAACTCTCTGCTGGCCCAGGCCAACTTCAGGGGCAAAGTCGCCGTATCAACAACTGATTCCGCCCTTCAATCGGATCAGTTAGACGTTTATTTTGACCGCCAGATTCCGCTGGATCAGGTAAAAGCGCCGACTCTCGGAGACCGCACAGGAGTTGCTTCCACAGGCAATCGCAATCAAGCCGCCACCAGGCCCGACGTCGCCTTTGTGAAAGCCACCGGCAATGTCCTGATCGTGAATCGGGAGGTCGATCGCACCAAGCAGCAGATCACCAAATATCACCGGCTGGATGGCAGCGACGTGATTTACGATAAGGCATCCGACACCTTCCAGATGCAGAAAAAAGGCATCGTTCGGCTTTATGAACGCAACGATGGTAATACTCCGTTGCGTCGGGTCAATCCGACAAACCCCAGCACCAAAACCGCGGCCAATCAGCCCTCCAAGCCTTTTAGCCTGACACGCGTCTCGTTTGATCAGGGTATGTCAGGCCGACTCGGTATCGACTCCAATCCAAAAACAGCCGAAAAGCCCGCCAAAGACCGTTCTGCCGAGTTCTTCCGTAATGTACAGGTGATGCACGGCCAGGTCAGCACCGAACGCAGCGATCTGAATCTGGACCGACCGCCCGATGATTACGCTTTCCTCTCATCCCAATGGCTCAAGGTGGAAAGCCGTCCCGATGCGGCGAATAAAGCCAATCCACGCAATCTGCTCTTTGCTCAGGGCAATGCCATGGCACGCACCGCTGATATGTCCACACAGGGCGATCAGATCCATTTCGATGCCACCAGCCAGATTTTCCATGTCTATGGCCTCAATGGCAGGGAAGTCTCGCTATTGCATCAGGAAAAGCCCGGCAGCCCACCTTCCGTTGCCCGCGGCTCATCTCTGGTTTACAACCATCTCACAGGTGAATCGCAACTGGTTGATCCGAAAACCATTCAGTTGATCGACCCCGGCTCAGGTATCAGGCCCGCCCTTGGCCCACCCAAACCCGTACCCGTGAAGCCTGAGTCCGAACGCACGCCTATCCGTCTGCCGCCCTCAAGCAGTAAGGAAAGGCGCAGCTTCTAAGCTCGGCCCCGGCCTTTTATCAGGCTGGGGCACTTTTCCAGGGCCCGGGCGGAATTGGTTTTTCTTGACGCTAATCCCCAACTCATCATACACTTATATTAAATGACGATTCACCGGTCAGGCAGCGTTAAGAGACCACGGCCATGAACAGAGGACCACGGCAGGAGCCGGAAGAAGACCCGATCGACGTTGACTTCAGCCCCGTTGCCGACTCATCGCGCATTGGTTTTCACCCGGCCACAGGCTCGCTTGGCCAGGTTGCGTTTGACCCCGATCAGGGCACAACGGCGGATGAACTTTTTGCCGCCGTGGAATTTGCCGATAACCCGGAGCCACGCTGCCCCTGCGTGCTCGTGCTCGACACTTCCGGCTCAATGGCCGGCGAGCCTGTTTCACAGCTCAACGAAGCCCTTCGCCAGTTTGTCAGAGAAGTCAATGGCGATATGCTTGCCGCCAAAAGGCTGGAGCTTGCCGTGATCTCGTGCGGGGGCGATGTGCGTGTCGCCCATGATTTTACGACCGTCAATCAATTTGTGCCCCCCATTCTGATGGCCGGTGGCGATACACCACTGGGTTCAGCCATTGAACGTGGGCTTGACCTGATTGAAACACGCAAGCGCAACTATCGTCTGGGCGGCGTTTCCTACTATCGCCCGTGGCTGATTGTGCTGACGGACGGCGCGCCAACCGATGAAATGACAAATGCCGCACGACGCCTGAACGAAGGCGAAGCCACCAAAAGCCTGGTCGCTTTCTGCTTCGGCACCGATGCTTTTGACAAAACAAAGATGGCCAAAGTCTTTCCTCGCACCCCCATGATGATGCGAGGGGCACGCTATAAAGAGTTTTTCCAGTGGCTATCCGCCTCAATGGCCAGCGTCTCGCACTCCCGCCCTGGTGATCGGCTGCAATTGCAAAAACCATCCGACGACTGGGTAATTGACTAGTTTGAGTGCATACACTGCCGATCTATCTGAACAATGTAACTGGCTTATGCTAATTGGAGCGACAAAAGTCAATGATTGACTGGCTTTCAACTCATGCCGAAGGATTGACCTATTCCGATTTCCTCTCCAAATACGCCACAGCCGAGCACCTTCGCCGATGGCAGGCGAATGAAGCGGTAATTACTCTGACAGATGACCAGAAAAGCAGGCTGGCTCAGTTTACGCGCCGAATGCCTGTGCTTTGCCTTTCCGGCACATGGTGCGGCGATTGTGCCAGCCAGTGCCCGATTTTTGAGGCGATTGTTCAGGCCGCCCCTGAAGGCTTGATAGACCTGCGGTTTATCGACCGCGATGCCGCCGGGCCCGAGCTTGCGGCAGCCATTAAAATCAATGGCGGCCAGCGTGTGCCTGCGGTGATCTTTATCAGTGAAGATGGCTTTGAAGTGGCCCGATACGGCGAAAAGACACTGGCCAAATATCGTGATGAAGCTTCAAAACTGGGCGGGTCAGCCTGTTCGATCGGATTAGTGTCAGATGCAGAAAAGGCCCTGCGCACAGCAGTGGTTGCCGAATGGGTCGATCAGTTTGAGCGTGCCCAGCTAATCCTGCGGCTCTCCGCCCGCCTGCGACAGAAATACGGAGATTGACCGATAGAAAGCCCCGGTCAATCTCCACGTATCGATTAATTACTTCACCCCGCGAATCTTCCGGCTCATGGCCGAATATTCCAGCATCTGACGGGTGAAATCCTGCGGATAGCTGATCTTGACATCAGTCATCTCGCCTGAAGCGTTTGTCACAGGCTCAAGCCGGGGCATTACAAAGCCAGTGTATGTCGGCAAATCAAGCTTGGCCACCCGGCTAAGCACTTCATCGCGCAGCTTCGTGTCAAACTTGATCCCGTGCTTTTCAAACAGGGCTTTGGCTGCCGGGTAATCGCCTTCAGACTTGATACGCTGCACTTCGGCCAGCAACCTGCCCACACCTTCGCGAAAAGCAGCGGCATCGGCCATGACATAATATGTCTTGCCATCTCGTTTGCGAATTTCAATCGCCTTGCTGTTTTCAAGCAGCCAGTTCACAATCATCTGGCGGTTGCGCATATGGTCTTCTTCAATCTGGTCGCCTTCTTTCATCCGCCTGAGCTGCACCATAGCATTACGCGTGTAATACTCATATTCGGCCAGAATCACATCCTTATGCTCTTCGGCCTTGACCAGCCCCAGCTCGACCATCTTCGGATCAGCAATGAAATAAAGTGCCACCAGATCAGCCCGGCCTTCTTCCAGAGCTGAATACTGTTCTTTCAGCAAATCCTGCGGCTTGCCGGCCAGCTTTTCGGAAATGCGGCCAGAAGCATGCCCGATCACTTCGTGCATGTTTACCGTCAGGTCTTGAGCCAGTGCACCATATTTTTCGCTGCGAGTGGCTTCTTCCGGAGTCCAGGCAAATTCTGAACGAAGGCCCGGCGGGGTTGATTTCTCGTAGGCTTCAATGATGTTTGACAAAGAGACAGACTTGCTGCCATATTCCTCACGAATGGCCTGATCGTTTGGCAGGTTAATGCCGATCGGCGTGACGGGCCCGCCATCGCCAGTTTCTACCACCACATCAATGGCGTTGGCCGTAATGCCCTTGACATCCGGCTTGCGATACTTCGCGTCGCAGGGCATGTTGGCTTCGAAAAAGGCTGCGTTGGCCGCGATCTTCTTAATGGCTGAGGTCTTTTCCTGATTCACAAACGAGACGATCGACTCCATCGCCCCTTTCTTGCCACGGGCATCGACATAGACTTCCGTAAAATAGTTAATCGTATCGACCAGCGCGTCCTTATCCTGCACCCAGGCAATGTCATAAGCCTTGCGGTCTGATTCTTCAGCAGTTTGATACACTTTAATCAGCGCATTCAGTGCTTTCGCCGTGGCCGGCGGGGCAACTTTCACAGCCGCCTGCAAATGACTGATAATGGCCTTGATCTGAACATCGTAAAGACCACCGACGCGATAGGGCTCTTCAATAAGCATGCCATTGCGCTTGACGAGCCTCGAATTCAGCTCATATCGTTCCTTGAAGCCTTCAAGATCTTTCATCGAGACGCCGACATAAAGATTATTAGCTGATTCCTGCAGAATATCCTTGCCGGGCCCTGGTGTTTTATTGGTCACGACCGGCTGATATTTCGGGTCGAAGAACATCGGAGCAAGTCGATCAACCAGTTTCTCGGGCGATTCACCTTGTTTCACAGGCAGTGCGGCACCGGCTGCGGCCGCTTTACGGGCCGCTTCGGCGAGTTCGTCGCGGGTGGCTTCCAGAGTAAACTTGCGGGTGGTTAAATTGTGATAGGGGCCGCTATTGAGCCAGAAGAGCTTGGCATAATGCAGCAGGCGACCACGAAGGTTGTCAGGGGCTGCGCCTGGTGTGGTGATAATCGATTCAATCAGGTCGCGCATTTCGATGGCATTGGCGTGCCGCTGATCGTAATAGATGTCGCGGGCTGCAATCGCGGCCTGATAGAGATGATAGACCAGTTTTTTCTGGTCGAGAGTCAGCTCGTTGAAGGCGTCGGCATAGACCTGCACAACGGCAGCGTCGTCCACGCGTTCGAGCATATACTTGCGAGCCTCTTTGCCCTCCTGCGCATGAACCATAGCCGCGGCAGGGCCTGCAAATAAAACAGCCAGTGCGGTGGTGCGAATCAATCGGCGAAGCATGCTTTGATTGCCTTTCCTG
>JBILGL010000218.1:0-7027 GCA_044351075.1 Isosphaeraceae bacterium
CCACGTTGGCATTTCGCAGCCCGGGGCAGCTTTTTTCCAGATCAACCAATTCGTGGTAATGAGTGGCAAAAAGGGCACGGCAACGCACACTGTCGTGGAGAAATTCGGTTATCGCCCAGGCCAGCGAAACGCCGTCGAATGTGGATGTGCCACGGCCAACTTCATCCAGAATCACCAGGCTTTTTTCGGTAGCGTTATGGAGGATATTGGCCGTTTCCGACATTTCAACCAGAAATGTTGATTGCCCACGCGCCAGCTCATCGGCTGCACCAACCCGTGCAAAAACGCGGTCCGTCAGGCCAACCACGGCTTCAGCAGCAGGCACAAACGAGCCCATCTGAGCCATGATCGTGATCAGTGCCACCTGTCGAATATAAGTACTTTTACCAGCCATGTTCGGGCCGGTTATTAAAAGGACGGAACCATCTTCGGGGCCGAGTGTGGTATCGTTCGGCACGAAAACGCCACGATTTAATCGGGCATCAAGCACCGGGTGCCTGCCCGCAACGATCTTGAGTACGGGCTGCTGCACCATTGTGGGCTTAACGTAATTCTGACTCACAGCCAGCTCAGCCAGCGCGGCAAGGGTGTCGAGCGCTGCCAGCACACCACCGGCCTGAACAAGACGAGGCGTTTCGGCGGCCACACGATCGCGAAGGGCCTGAAAAAGTTCAAATTCCAGCTCTCTGGCCCGCTCTTCGGCCCGCAAAACTTTATCCTCGTATTCCTTCAGCTCAGGTGTGATATAGCGTTCGGCATTTTTGACCGTCTGCTTACGAATGTAATGGGCTGGCACACGTGATGCATGCACATTGGTGATTTCGACATAGTAGCCAAAGACTTTGTTGAAGCCGACTTTGAGGCTGGGAATACCACTTTCGCGAATCTGTTCGGCCTGATATTGGGCGATCCAGTTTTTCCCGCCCCGGGCAGCATCGCGTAGTTCATCCAGCAGTGGATGGTATTCCTCGCGGATCACGCCGCCATCTCGCGGATTATTTGGTGGATTATCAGCAATGGCACTCATGATGGCCGATCGGATCTCAGGGCAGAGTTCCAGCGCGTCATCCAGACGGCGGAGCAGGTCAGACTGAGTACGGCCAAGAATCTGCTTGATTTCAGGCAGAATCATCAGTGTGCGGCCAAGACCAATGAGGTCTCGAGGCGTGGCACGGCCAGTGCCGACACGGGCTGCCAGTCGTTCCAGGTCTGCCACTTCACCGATCCATCGGCGAATCAGGTCACGCATTTCGGATTTTGTCACCAGCTCGCTGACGGCTTCGTGGCGTGCCACGATTTCCGAAAGGTCAACCAGCGGGGCTGCCAGCCATTCGCCCAGCAGGCGGGCCCCCATGGGCGATTGTGTGCGATCGATCACGGCAAGCAGAGAGCCATCGCGGCGGCCTTCGCGGATTGTTTTGGTCAATTCCAGGGCGCGGCGGGTATTGGGGTCGAGCCCGAGGATGGAGTCGCGTGAGTAGGGCGTAATCTGGTGAAAATGCTTGAGAGCCGCTTTTTGCGTATCAAGCAGATAAGCGATCATGGCACCGGCAGCGGGAATTTCGAAGCCATCGTCGTCGATTCCGAAGCCAGTCAGGGTTTTGGTGCCGAACTGTTCGCAGAGGGTTCTATGGGCACGATCGGGGAGGAAATCCCAGCTTGGCCGGGGCGAGATGAGTGCAGAAAATTGCCCACGCATAGCCTTGAGCCAGGTGCTTTCGATCTGGGTTTCGCAGACGATCAGTTCCGATGGGGAAAGACGAGCGAGTTCTTCGATCAGTTCCAGCTTCATCAGGCTGGTAACGGCAAATCGGCCGGTAGAGAGCTCGGCAACGGCCAAGCCCATTTTGCCGCGATATTCAAAAACAGCGGCGATGTGGTTGCTGGTGCGGGGGTCGAGGAGAGAGTCTTCCGTAAGGGTGCCGGGCGTAACAATGCGTACGATATCTCGTTTGACGACGGCCCCAGTGGCCGCTTTCGGGTCTTCCATCTGCTCACAGACAGCAGCGCGGCGGCCGGCAGCAATGAGCCGGGCCAGGTATTGATCAAGCGCAGGATGCGGAAAACCAGCCATCGAGGTGGGGTTTTCAGCGTTTTTGTCGCGACTGGTGAGTGTGAGGCCGAGGATTTCTGAAGCGGCAACGGCGTCGTCGCCAAACATTTCGTAGAAATCGCCCATGCGGAAAAGCAGAATGGCGTCGGGGTCGCGTGACTTAAGCTCGCGAAACTGGCGCATCATGGGCGATTCAGCAGCTTCTGCCATGTTCCGAGATGTCCATAAACAGACCTAGCCAGTCAGGGCGGCAAAGCCCAGGCTGGCAAGTGTGGTGCGACTGATTCAGTTTGGAAAGTGAAAGCTGGGAATCAGCTGGCACTCAGAATGAGGCCAGAGCTTCCTGCTCTTCGTCGAAGATTTCGAGAACTTTATCAAGACGTGTCAGGCGGAAGACTTCCATCAGCTCGTCAGCGATTGAACAGAGCTTGAGAGTGCCGCCGGCTTTCTTGATTTTGTTACGAAGGTTAATGAGCTTACCCAGAGCAGCTGAGGAGAGATACTGAACATTGCCGAAGTTGAGCAGCAACTGGGAATGTCCGTCATCCTCAACCAGGCTGAAAAGCTCGTCACCAACGGCCTGAATGATTTCTTCGTCGCGAATCGTGGTATCCACGAAGCTGACCACCGTAACTTCATCGATGGTTTCGGTCCGAAGGTGGCTGCGGGACGCTGACATCGGCAATGGCTCCTGTCCTGTTTCCGAATGGCTTCTCACCGGTTCGCAGATCTTCCGGCGAATACGGCCTGATACGAGAAAGGCAAAAGCTCACGTCACAACCCGGTGAGCCGAAACCTCGCCCGTTATTCACCACACTTAAACCGATTCGTTCGAGGAAATCAAGATACCAGTGGGTGAAGATTTTGCACTTTTTCAAATCATAACAGATCGAAACCAGAATTCCCATAGGATGTTGACCTAAATCATTCAAATACGGAAGATATTACGCATAAGGTCGCAAAACGGCGATTTACATGCTCAATCTCCCTCACAACCATAAGCCAAAAATGTCGCACAACTTTCCAGTTCTTTCCGAAGCTCAACTGGCTGAGCTCCGTCGATACAATTCGCCTACTATCTCCAACGCGATTGAACTCTTCAAGGTTCGGCCGCGGCACACCGGCTATCTGCCGCACCATATTCGATGCCTGCTGCCAGACCTGGGCGTCATGCTGGGCTATGCGGTAACCGCCCAAACCCGTGCCCTGCCGGCCCACGAAGGCGAAATGCCTCCCAAAGGTGGCGACATCCTGGCCGATTACCTGCGTTATGTCGCTTCAGTGCCAGGCCCGAAGGTGGCCGTGGGCGAAGACCTGGACATCACCCCTGGCATAGGTGCCCAGTTTGGGGAAGTCACAGCCCTGATTCACAAAAAACTCGGCTGCGTCGGCCATATCACCAGCGGTTGCCCGCGAGACCTCGACGAAGTGGCCGCACTCGGCTTTCACCTGTTTGGCTTAAACCCTTGTGTAAGTCATGCTTATGTGCGGCTCGTTGATTTTGGCAAGCCGGTGCGCATTGCCGGAGTTGAAATTCGGCCGGGCGACCTGCTGCATGGTGACAAGCACGGCGTCTGCGTGATTCCTCATGAAATTGCTGATAAGGTCGCAGAAGCCTGTGCCCGGATTGAAGCCATTGAAAAGCCAGCACTGGAGATTTGCCGCAGCGACCAGTTCGACCTCGAAGAATACATCAAAATCCGCAAGGTGATGAAGCAGCAAGCCAATGAATAAGGCGGGAGAGGCGGCCGGCAAAATGGCCATGTGAAAATACACGTTTGATTGCCTGCCCCGAGAGGGGCAGGCTAAACGAAACTTGACCATTAGCTTAAAATCTCATCGGTTTCTCACTCTTGCTGAATAAATCGGCCTGAAATAAAAGTTCGAAAAAAGGGCGGGCTTTCTCTTCTAAATGGCTATTAAGCAGTCTCCGCTGTATGAATTTTCCAAAAAAAGATAAGGCGAAATAATGATTATAAAACGACACTTTTTTCAGCTTATACTGACTTTGATTATGATTGGCCAGACACTGGCTGCCGAAGCTGCCAAGCCGAATATTGTGCTCATTCTTGCAGACGATCTTGGTTATGGCGATCTGCGCTGTTACAACCCTGATTCAAAAGTAAAAACACCGCATCTCGACAGGCTGGCAAGGGAGGGGATGCGTTTTACGGATGCCCACAGTCCGGCGACGGTATGTACACCGACACGATACAGCCTGATGACAGGCCAGATGGCGTTTCGTGTGCCGCGTGGCGGAACGGTTTTTACAGGTGCTGGCGGCCCTTCGCTGATTGCTCCGGAACGCCTGACGTTGCCCGAAATATTAAAGCAGCAGGGGTATCAAACGGCGGCTGTTGGAAAATGGCACGTTGGCCTGACATTCCGGGATAGTGAAGGCAAGCCGATTCATAACGGCAGTCTCGAAGCGATACGACGCATTAATTTCTCGAAACGGGTGGAAGGCGGTCCGATTGATCATGGATTTGATCGGTTTTTTGGCACAGCTTGCTGCCCGACGACCGACTGGCTCTATGCATTTATCGACGGTGATCGTATTCCTGTCGCTCCTGCTGGGCTGATCGATAAATCAAAACTGCCTAAGCATGCTTACGCCAACGACTGCCGGGCGGGACTGATTGCTCCCGATTTTCCAATGGAAGAAGCCGATCAGGTTTTTCTGGCGAAAAGTCGCGAATTCCTGGCAGATCATGTTCGCAAATCACCAAATCAACCGTTTTTTCTTTACCATGCCATGCAGGCCGTGCATTTGCCATCGTTTGCGAGCAAGCGATTTCAGGGGAAAAGTCAGGCTGGGCCACATGGCGATTTTCTGGCCGAGATGGATCATATCGTTGGTGAACTGATGGCCGATATTGACCGATTGGGTATCGCTGATAATACAATCATCATTTTTTCGAGTGATAATGGCCCGGAAACTACGCCTGTAGTTCACATGCGTGGTGATTATCAGCACGATCCTGCACGGCCCTGGCGTGGAATGAAACGAGATAGCTGGGAAGGTGGGCATCGGGTGCCATTTCTTGTACGATGGCCGGGCCACGTGAAAGCCGGGACCATCAGCGATCAGCTGATCAGCTTGACGGATGTCATGGCGACTTTAGCCGCCGTCACTGGATTTCAACTGCCCCAGAATGCGGCAGAAGATAGCTTCAACATGCTTCCGGCGTTGGAAGGCAAGGTTTCAGCACCGATCCGGCCTTATCTGCTCACTCAGGCGTTCCGGGGGGCCCAGAGCCTTTCAATCCGTCGTGGCGAATGGAAATATCTGGATCATAAAGGCTCAGGCGGAAACAATTATGATAATGAGCCACTCAAACAATTTTCATTAATGGAAACCGAACCGACTTCATCTGCCCAGCTTTACAATCTGAAGACGGATCCTGGCGAACGAAACAATTTGATCATCAAGCATCCGGAAATTGCCGCAGAACTGAAAAAACTACTTGAGGCTTCAAAAGTCACGGGCCGCAGTCGCCCCTGAGTTTCAATGAATCTGATCAATGTCAGGTAATACATTTTAAAATAGAAAATAACGATTAACTGAAACTTTGCAAGGATGAACTCAAACACATCGATCGAATGCATATAAAAAGAGATAACTGCTAAATATTGAAGACTCATAAAGTAACGAATACTATACTTGTGACAAATCCGTTCTCAACTTTGTTGCTCATATGCAGCATATGTAGAGATTAACAAAAAGCCTTAAAGACAGGAATTCAATTCATGCAACTTTTGAAAAAAAACAGGGCTACAACTTATTCGGCTATAGCGGTTGCCTTTCTGGCATGCCAACTGGCTCAAAGCCGAATGATTGGTAAAGAAACAATCAATAAAGCAGAAATTACTGAAGCGGAGGTGAATGCCGCGCAGCAGGCATGGTGCGATGGTCTCCTAAGAATTGGAAAAGTGTATAAGGATGGTGGTGACTATAAGTCGGCGGCAAGCCAGATTATCGATGATTTATACGATTACAGGGAAGGTAAGGTCTTTTTCAAGCCAACTCTGGCATTCGGCAAAAATACTTTTCGCAGCACGAAGGACGGCGCACTTGCCTATTTTATCGGTGGAAACAGTAATTTTCCGGAAGACTCAGGCTTTGCCCTGAAAAAGTGGGTGAAAGTGCGATACGACAACAATGCTGCCGAAAATGGAATTCAAATTCATGATGATATTGCAATCACCATGGGTAATGTTTATCTTACAAACGAAAAAGGCGAAGAAGTAATGGTTGATAAAACCTTTGTTTTTCGCCGATGCAGCGATGGTCGGCTGCGGCTTTGCGTACATAAGTCTGCACTGCCTTTTGATCCAGGCAAATAATCAATCTTAATAAAATTCAATACAGGCCGATGGCGGAAGCTGTCGGCCTGAACAATTTGAATTTAAACCAGTGTGTCAAGAATGCCCGACATTTCAGCTGCGGCGTGGCTGTCGCCAGCTTTTCTGGCCTTCTCAACGCCGAGTTCCAGCCAATATCGGGCCTGCTCAAGTTCGTCGGTCTCGGCAAACGACTGGCCGAGTTGCTGATATGCTGCAACGCTTTCGGCTGGATGATCGGCAATCAGCGACTTCAGCCGTTCCCGCCCTTCATCCGTATCGCCATCACGCAGGCACTGCATGGCCAGACCATAGCGCAGAAAGGTGTCTCGCGGGTCGTCTGCCAGGCTGGCCTCAAGTGCCAGCCGTTTCTTTGATTTTTCAGCCATTTTTCGCAATCCTCAGCCGATTCATGATTCGTAAGCGGTAATAAGAAGTATATCAGGAAATCGCAGATCGAAAAATTGGGTGGGGCACAATAGGCAAGAGCGTTTCATTCTTGGTTTGGAAATAAAAAAAGTGGCTGGCACGCCCGTTTCGCGGAACGGTGCCAGCCACTTTCTTTGTTTTCAGTTGTGATTAGTGCGACGTGTGCTGCTCAATCTTGGGCAACGGCAGGCCACGGGCGAA
>JBILGL010000219.1:0-7003 GCA_044351075.1 Isosphaeraceae bacterium
TTACCGTGCCAATTGTTTTCGGATCACCAAATATCAAATGTTGGGGTGGAAAACCAATGGAATCAACGGTCGCCAAGGATCTTTGAAGTAACAGTGCGGGCTGGCAGCCCGCGCTCCCAGGGGATTTTGAACAAGCGGGCTGGAAGCCCACTTTTCCAGAGTATTTTGGGTCTTTTGAGACGCTTGCTGATCGTAAGGCAGAAAATGCAATAGAAAATTGGAAGTGAAGTTGCGATTTCGTAAAAAATGCATTCGTTATGCCAACGATTGTTTTTTTCAGATTGTCTGTTTGTGCATGTATCGCTGGTTTGGAAAGAGGCAGTTGAAAAAAGAAAAAGTAGGCTATTGGGTTGGGTGATCGGTTTTGGGATAATGCTTTCAATAACGATCCAATCCAAAGCCCATGATCCTTCAGCTGGCAGAGCAATGCAGAGTATCAAACGAATCAGTCTGATTTTGGTTGCGGTTGTTGCCGGATGTGGCACGGATGAATCATCGCCAGAGAGACAGCCTTTAAACGTGACAACGGAGGCTGTGGCTACCAGCGGCGAACCATCGAAGCTGGATGCGGCGAAACCGGCTGCTGAGCTTTGTGAGCCGCCTTCAAACCCGAGGGCAGCGGCGATTAAAGCGGCCATGGCATCGGCGGCAAGTGAGCCTGCGAAGGTGGCGGCCAATGGAGCAGCCACGCCGCCCGGCAAGCCGCCTGAGGGGATGGTCTGGATTGCGCCCGGGAAATTCTGGATGGGGGCGGAGGATCCGACGATGCCGGATGCCCGGCCGGTGCGTGAGATTGAGCTTTCAGGCTATTGGATTGATCAGACTGAGGTGACCAATCGCCAGTATGCTGAATTTGTGAAGGCGACCGGATATAAGACGGTGGCGGAGATTGCCCCTAAGGCTGAGGATTATCCGGGTGCTGATCCGAAGCTGCTGGTGCCGGGCTCGGTGGTTTTCACGCCGCCCAAAATGGCGGTGCCGCTGGATGATTTTTTGCAGTGGTGGCGATGGCAGCCGGGGGCTGACTGGCGGCATCCTGAGGGGCCTGGCAGCTCGATTGAGAATCGCATGGATCATCCCGTGGTGCAGATTGCCTATGACGATGCCGTGGCTTATGCCAAATGGGCGGGCAAGCGGCTGCCGACCGAGGCAGAGTGGGAGAAGGCGGCTCGTGGCGGGCTTGAGCGGAAGAAGTATGTGTGGGGCGATGAGCTGAACCCCGGCGGCAAATGGATGAGCAATAACTGGCAGGGTGGCTTTCCGAATGAGAACAGCAAGGCGGATGGCTTTGTGGCGACATCGCCGGTGAAGTCGTATGCGCCCAATGCTTTTGGGCTTTATGACATGTCGGCGAATGTCTGGGAATGGTGCAGTGACTGGTATCGCCCTGACAGCTATAAGACGCTTGATGCCAGAGACCCGAAAGGACCGGCCGACAGCTTTGACCCGCAGGAGCCGGGCGTGCCCAAGCGGGTGCATCGGGGCGGCTCGTTTTTGTGCAGCGACCTTTACTGTATTCGCTATCTGCCGGCGGCCCGGGGCAAGGGGGCTCTTGATTCAGGGGCGAACCATATTGGCTTTCGGTGCGTGAAAGACGCGAATTAAGCAGCAGGAAAAATGAAAATGAAATGCAATTCCCGGCTTTGTATTACAGGTGTACTGTTATTGGTATTACAATTGACGGGTTTTCTGTCGGTTGAGGGGCAGCAGCCGCCGGCGGGCCTGAAATATCTGCCAGCGAAGGCGTTTCATATTCCGCCGGAGACGACGACGGAGGAGTCGGGCTATTTTGCTCTTTCTGAAGGTAAAAATGGCAAGATTTATGTGGGCACGGCGGCCTATGGGCGGAATGCGTATCTGGTGGAATTTGATCCGGCTACGGAGAAGATGCGGGTAGTGCTTGATGCGCACAAGGAGCTGGGGCTGCCGCTGGAGGCGACAGGCTATGCGGCCCAGGCGAAGATTCATACGCGTAATTTTGTTGGGCCTTCGGGCACGATTTATCTTGGGACGAAGCAGGGTTATCCGCTGGAGGCGGAGAAGAAGACGGGCACGATTTCGACCTATCGCGGCGGCTATGTGATGACTTACGACCCAGCGACCGGGAAAATTGTGAATCTGGGCATGCCGATGCCGCTGGGCGACCCACGGCTGAAGGGCGATGGCAAGTCGGCCGGGGCAAATACGGATGTCGAAGGCGAAGGTGTGATCGATGTCGTGGCGGATGAGGCCCGGGGTCTGGTTTATGTCATTACCTGCGAGCATGAGCACTGGATGCTTTATGATATGAAGCATCCGGAGAAGGGCTATCGGGCGCTGGGGCCTTTGATGTGGGATCAGCCCAATACGCTGATTGACCGGGAAGGGCGGGCGACGTGTATTACGGTTGAAGGACGAATCGCGAGATATAACCCGACAAACGACAAGGTAACTGTGGATGACTTGATTGTGGATGGCCAGCCATTCCGCAAGCTGGTGCGGGCGGATGCTTCGAGCCCTGACTGGCGACTGGCAGCCGACGGCAAAACGGCTTATCTGCAATTGCTGAATGATCTGCGGCTATTTGAAATTGACCTTTCAGGGCCTGCGGGTAAGCCTGTTATTGGCCGATCGGTTGGCAACCGGAAGGAGGGGAAGAATCCGGACTCGCGCGGGTCGGTTTCAATTGCAAACGATGGACAGGTCTATTCGGTGATCCGGATTGATAACCAGACCGGTTTCGGCAGCGGGTATCTGCATCATCTGGTGCGATATCGCCCGGAGAGTAAGGCGATGACCGATCTGGGTGTGATTACCGTGAAAAATCCGGACTTTTTTGATTTCAAAGCCCCGCCGGTGAAGAATCCGGATGGCTCATTGCGGCCGATTCATGGATTTCATCGGTTGCCTGACAACACGCTGACGCCGCTGCATGTGGTGCTGGCGATGATTGTGGCGCGTGATGGCACGATTTATGCGACGACTCTGTATCCTTTTACACTTTTACGAATTGACCCGGCGGATGTGGCCAGAAATGCGGGGAAATGAATTTTTTATTTGGGGGGTGGATTGATGCAGTACATGCCTTCGGTCAAGTCGTTGAAATATTTGGATGGTGCTGCACTTGGCAAGAAGCATGTCGGGATATTGTACGGAGATATTAAATCAGATGGGCTTGTGCAGTATCTGTTTATCTTTCACATTTATTATCGATTCAAGAAAGTTGAGGACCCACCTTTATTTATCATTTCAAGTGAAGAGAATATGATGCAGGAAGGGCCTGGTGGTGGATCGCACTTTCTTTGTGTTTTTGACGATGATGGCCATTCGAATCTGGGTCAATCAAACGATTGGGGCAACAGGGGGAAGTTTTTTAAGAAGGCAGTTGAAGTCGCTGAGATGAAATTGGGCCTGAAGCCTTCTGCTGAAGAAAATTAAAGAGTTGAAAAAGTTATCGGGGGTTTTTTGATCAATTAAATAATACGGATGTCGATAATATTAAGAGGATGATGTTGTTTCTCAGATGCGGCCGAATTGTTTTTCGAGTTCTGTCTTACTGAAGACAAGTGCTGAAGGTCGGCCATGGGGGCAATGGTGAGAGTGAGAGAATTCAAGCCCCTTGGCCAGCAGGGCGTCGATCTCGGCTGGTTCCAGGCGGTCGCCGGCTTTGACGGCGGCCTTGCAGGCGATGGTGGCGAGTGTCAAATTCAGGATCGCTTCAGGTTCAGGCTTGGCCTGGCTGTGGCGGAAGCGGTCGATGAGGTCTCGCACCAGCTCGCCGGCACGCAGGTGCCTGGCCAGCAGGGGAATGGAGAGAACGGCCAGCGTTGGCTCGCCAAAATCCTGTACTTCAAGACCGAGCTTCGCCAGAATTTCGGCATGCTCAAGGGCGAGGGCATGGTCCGCCGTTTCCAGCTCAAGCATTTCGGGAATCAGCAGACGCTGCGACTCGACGCCGCCATCGGCCAGCTTCAGCCGCAGCTCTTCGTACAAAATCCGTTCGTGCAGGGCGTGTTGATCGACCAATGAAACGCCATCGGCCGTTTCAACCACCAGATAGCTGTTGTGAATCTGTACCGACTTGCCAAAAATACGGGGCGCAGTGGCGTTTTCAGGCGGTTTTTCTGCAGTCGGCTGCGTATCACCAGGCGCAATGGGATTATTGTGATCGGCAGACGCAGGTTGATTTGAAACTTGCCCGGTGGATGTGGTTGCTGTTGGTGTTTCGATATCGGCGTCGAATGGCTGGGCGCTGGTGCCGGCCATGCTCCAGGAACCGGGAGGGAGGCTTTCAGCGGGGTCTGGACGCTGGAATGGGCCTGAGGAGGATGAGGCAGAGCTGCCGGGGAAATTTGTCTGGTGGCGATAATCAGGGCGATTCGGCGGAGGCGAATAGGCAGCCGATGGCCTTTGGTTTGAATTTGATTGGCCAAATGGAGAGCTGGCTGTGGTGCCTGAAGCGGGCGAGAACCAGTCGGCAACTGTCTGGCGACTGGGGGTGGAGTTATCAAGCGCAAAAGGCTGATTGGAAAAGCCTGAATGAAAAGCGGGCTGATTCTGAGCTGTGGCTGAGGCGTCGGGGGGCGATTTATCGCCGGTTTTACTATTGACGAGGCTGAGGCCGTGGGTCGAGAGTTTTTCGTGGAGGTCGCTGGAGAGGAATTTCTGGCGGATGGCCGAGAGGAGGAGGGCGTAGAGCTTCTGGCTGTCTCGAAACCGGACTTCGACTTTGGCGGGGTGGACATTGACGTCCAGATCGCCGGGCGGGATATCGAGCTTGAGGAAGGCGACGGGCTGACGGCCGACCATCAGCAGGCCTCGATAGGCTTCGGTGAGGGCATGGGAGAGGGTTCTGTCCTTGACGAATCGGCCGCCGACATAGAAGTTCTGGGATCGGGCCGAGCCGCGGGAATGGCTGGGGTTCGCGACATAGCCGCAGATGTGGTAGTCGTCGGCCTGGGTGTCGATCCAGATCAGGTCTTCGATCAGTTCTGTGCCATAGAAGATGCCGATTCGTTCTTTCAGGCCGGCCTGGGCGGGGATGTCGTAGATCAGCTTGCCGCCGGAGCGGTATGTCATGTGGATATTGGGCTGGGCGAGCGCGACGCGCTGGAAGGCTTCGACGACGTGGCCGGCTTCGGTGGTGTCGGACTTGAGAAAACGGCGGCGGACCGGGGTATTAAAAAAGAGGTCGCGGACTTCAAAGATGGTGCCGGGCGAGCCGGGGGCGTTGCGAATTTCGCCGATGAGGCCGCCTTCGATTTCGATGGATGAGGCCTGATCGGCTGCGGCGATGCGGGTCAGGCAGCGGACTTTGGCGATCTCGGCGATGGCGGCGAGGGCTTCGCCGCGAAAGCCGAGGGTATGGATCTGCTCCAGATCTTCGGCATGATGCAGCTTGCTGGTGGCATGGGGCTGGAAGGCGAGGAGGAGATCTTCAGCCTCCATACCGCAGCCGTTGTCGGCGATGCGGATCATATCCTTGCCGCCGCGTTCCACGGAGACATCGATGCGGCTGGCACCGGCGTCAACGGCGTTTTCCAGCAGTTCCTTGATCACGCTGGCGGGACGTTCGACCACTTCGCCGGCGGCAATCTGGTTGATCACAGATGCTGGAAGACGCTGGATTTTTGGCATTCGGCTCCCGGTGCTGGGTCAGTGTCGTCAATGACTCCCGGCGAATCGATCAAAAGCATACTCCCACGCGATCGATCAGCCGAGATTGTATTCCTTGATTTTACGATAAAGCGTGCGTTCGCCGATACCGAGCGTTTTGGCGGCTTCTTCGCGATTGCCGCCACTGGCACGAAGGGTTTCGGCGATGAAGTGTTTTTCGATGTCCTCCATGGTGCGGCCGACGAGGCTATCGCGGGGTCCGTCGTCTTCCATGAATCGGATGGAGCTGGCGAGATCGTCGGGCAGGTCGTCCACGTCGATCATGCCGTCGGTGTCAACCACCACCATGCTCTCAACGACGTTGCGCAGCTCTCGCACATTGCCGGGCCATGGGTAGTTGGTCAGAATGCGCCTGACCGATGCCGTATAACCTTTGACAGGCTTTTCATGGCTGGTTGCGAAGATTTTGAGGAAGTGGTCCACCAGCAGCGGAATATCTTCCTTACGCTCTCGCAGAGGCGGCAGCTTGATGGTGACAACTTTCAGGCGGTGGTAAAGGTCCTGCCGGAAGCTACCGGCGGCGATGGCGTCGGAGAGGTCGCGATTGGTGGCCGAAATCAGACGGACATTGACCTTCATTGGTTCATTGGAACCGACACGCACAATTTCGCCGGATTCAAGCACACGCAGCAGCTTGACCTGAGTGGGCAGCGGAATATCGCCCACTTCATCCAGAAACAGAGTGCCGCCGTTGGCATGTTCGAACCAGCCTTTGCGTTCGCGGTCGGCACCGGTGAAAGCGCCACGAATATGCCCGAAGAGCTCGCTTTCGAGGATGTTTTCGCTCAGGGCAGCACAGTTCAGCGCGACAAAAGGCTTGTTTTTCCGCGGGCTGTTGATGTGCAGGGCCTTGGCGACAAGCTCTTTACCCGTTCCGCTTTCGCCCAGAATCAGGGCTGAAGCCGACGTCGGGGCAAGCTGACGCAGGCGGCTGATGACCGAGTGCATCGACTTGGAATTGCCGATGACACCCTCAAAGCCGAATTTTTCGTTAAGCTGCCGCTGAAGCTCGAGGTTTGAGCGAGCCAGCCGCTGGGACTGAGAGGCTTTGTCAACCACGGCCCGAAGCTCATGAATGTCAAGCGGCTTGGTGAGGTATGTCGCAGCGCCGGCCTGCATCGCCGTGACGGCCGTTTTAATACTGCCGTGGCCGGTCAGGATGACGACTTCAGCATCCGGCAATTCGCGGCGGGAATGGGCCAGAATTTCAAGGCCGTTGACGCCCTCCATCATGAGGTCGGTCACGACGACATCAAAATCCTGACTCTCCATCAACTTAAGGCCTTCAAGGCCGCCTCTGGCCACGACGCAGTCATAGCCCGATCGGCTCAGGCTTTCGGCCACGGCC
>JBILGL010000012.1:0-21312 GCA_044351075.1 Isosphaeraceae bacterium
ATATGAGGCTTCAGCCCCACCCTGCGTCTTCATTGCGATCAGTCCGATATTCGCCTTATGGGCCCGGTCAAGGGCTTTTTCCATGGCGTCGGAATTTACTTTGTCGCGGAAGTTGTACTTCAGCATAATCTGGTCGATCCAGCCGCAATCGACTGCCGCATTGATAAACTCAACCAGCAGGGCATCGTGACATGAAAGACCAGCAAATTTAATCTTGCCTGCCTTCTTCAGATCTTCAAACGCTTTCTTCACGCCGGGGTCGCTCAGATGAGCCAACTCTTTCGGGCCACCCACACCGTGAATGTAGTAGCTGTCCACATAGTCAGTCTTCAGGCGGGCAAGACTCTCATCCAGCCGATCAAGATAGACTTTTGGAGCCTGATCGCCGGCAACCTTGCCCTTGGAATTCTTCGTGACCAGGTAAACCTTGTCACGCATCTTGGTGCGTTCCAGCACCTGGCCCAGCACCTTTTCGCTGTTCGTGTTCTCATACGATTCTGAGGTGTCAATATATCGCACACCCGCAAAAAGGGCGGCCTGGACAAAGCTTGGGCTCAGGGCCCAGCTTGTGCCCATTCCGAGCTTGGTCACCTTGGTACCGGTACGGCCAAGTGTGGCACGCGGCACGGCATCGTCGCCCTGGCCCGGCTGATCCTGCCAGGCATTGGCCTGCTGGCTCGTGATTAGCCCGGCACCTGCGCCGGCAACGGTGGTTTTGCGGATAAAATCACGACGGCTGTTTCCACTTGCACCCGGGCATGACATAGGGAGACTCCTTTGATTTCTTGGCGGTACTGGCTGATTCCTGAAAAAACGCCACAATGACGGACAGGAAAGGCAAGGTCAAGAGTAAGTCAGGTATGATCAGTAGTGAATCGCGGACTGATTTATTTTCGGAAATCAGACCGGAATTTGTTGAACTTTACCAATCATAAAAACACAGTAGCTGTTTGGCAAGTGATGTAGAATGAAAAAGACAGGAAATCGGAAGAATTGATGCCTCGGGTGCAAATCGTCAAAATTGCAGGCAGAAAAAGGCGATAAAAGAGGAATTTAATGCGTTTTTTCTCGATTCAAACGATCGATGTACTCGTGCTTGAACTACTGGCCGCTTTCAGTATTGGCTCTGCAGTGGCGGCTTCAATTCATGTCGTTCTTCGCAGAGGTGAGAATAAATCGGCCATTGGGTGGCTCGGCCTCTTCTGGCTCGGTTATCCACTCATCGGCAGCCTGATCTACCTGCTGGTGGGTGTCAACAGCATCCATCGGGAAAAACGGGCCTCTGGTGCCAGCTTTCTGGGAAAACGCCGCAAACGCAGACGCCCCAAACGCCCGACTTCTGCAATAGACTACAACATGCCAGCTCCAGCCAATGTGCAGATGGTTACCCTTAAGAAAATGGGCGATCGAATTCTGGGCCATAGGCTGAGCCGTGGCGACGATGTAAGACTGCTCATAGGCGGCTCGGAAGCCTACCCATCTATGCTTCAGGCCATCAATGGCGCAACTCGATCTATTGCCATGGCAAGCTATATTTTCAAGGACGACCCCGCTGGTCAACAATTTGTCGATGCCCTTGAAAAAGCAATGAAACGCGGGGTTCAGGTACGAGTACTCATTGACTTTATGGGTTCAAGCCATGGCGGAAGAAGCGTTTACCGACTGTTAACAGCCAAGGGCATTCCTGCACATCGGTTTATGCCTTCGCTGGCTTTGCCTTTTGTGCGCTATGCCAATTTACGAAATCACCGCAAACTTTTAATCGTTGACGGCAATGTCGGCTTCACCGGCGGCTTGAACATCGATGTGGCATTCTGGCCCGGGCTGCGACCAAATAATGTTATTCCAAAGGATGACGCCCACTTCCGTCTTCAGGGGCCAGTGCTTTCCGACCTGCTCTCTGCCTTTGAGCAGGACTGGCGATTCACTACCGGTGAAGCACTGGACGGCGAAACATGGCACGTATCGTCGAATACCATGGGCACTATGCACGCCCGTGGGATGCTTGACGGCCCGGACAGCGATACCCGCCTGACCCATGCCATGATTCTGGCTGCACTCGCCACGGCTAAGCAAAGCGTAAAGATCATAACTCCCTATTTTCTGCCGCCTCCCGACATCATATCTGCCCTCGGTGTCGCAGCGATTCGCGGCGTAAAAATTGAGCTGATGGTCCCTGACCCGACCAATAGCCTTATGGTGCAATGGGCTTCGGTTGATTATCTGCAACAAGTCATGGAAATGGGTGTGAAAGTCTGGGCCGATGGCGGCGATTTCAATCATTCAAAAATTATGGTAGTGGATGGAAGCTGGGTGATGTTCGGCTCTTCCAACTGGGATCCACGCAGCTTACGATTAAATTTCGAATTCAACACGGAATGCCATAGCACCGAGCTGGCAGCACAGGTGGAAGCCTACTGGCAAAGCCAGATGGCCGGTGCAAAAACATGGAAA
This sequence comes from Isosphaeraceae bacterium, assembly GCA_044351075.1. Lineage (GTDB taxonomy): Bacteria > Planctomycetota > Planctomycetia > Isosphaerales > Isosphaeraceae > QWQI01. Next base: position 2,455 of record JBILGL010000012.1, read on the forward strand.
CCTCCGGAAAACGAGCGTAATTCGCTGATTCTGGGCCTGCGCAATGGCATCGCCCGCCTTTTTGTGCCAATGCTATGAAAAAACCAGGTGAAACCAAACCTCTGCAAATTGTCGCAAAGCTCACACCAGCAACACCAAAATCAGGTGCCATTGAGTGGTCGCGGCTATCGGATAAAGACCACGATACCGATCTTGAAGAAATTGCTCCATTCAAAGAGAAACCTATCGGCGCGCTGAAAAGATTTCGAGAGTGGATTGACCATCATATTGGTGCCAATCAACCGGAAACTCGAATGCTGCGGCGTCTGCACCGAACTGATAGACTAGAAATTCATCTCACTGAAGAAAATCAGCCAGATTTGCAATTAAAATCGGAATTGCAGAATTACTGGCTTAATCGTGAGTCAAAACACAAGCGGCTGGCTCTGCTGACAGGAATTCTGCTATTGCCTTCGCTCCTGCTTACGGTCATCCCCGGCCCAAATGTCATTGGCATAGGACTGACGTATTTAGTTTATCATCATTGGCGTATTACTCAGGGCATCAGGCGAGTGCGTGCCGGCACGATCGAAGTGGAACTCAGACACCCCAGTCCAGCGACTAATCAACCAGCAATCGAAAACGATCCAATGGAAAACAAAGTATGAAAAAGCCGGTGCGATTGGTCAGCTGGAATATTCATAAGGGCATTGGTGGCCGAGATCGTACCTATGACATAAGTCGCATATTGGCAGTTCTTGAAGAACTCCAGCCTGATATTCTATGCCTTCAGGAGGTTGACACACATGTTCGACGTTCCTCAATGCACAACCAGCCCGAAATTCTTTCACAAAAACTTGGGTTTGACCGGCTTTTTCAGCTTAATGTGCCGGTGGGTAAATCGGGCGGTTACGGTAATTTAATCATGTCACGCTGGGGAATGGAATATTCACGTCATCATTCGCTGCGAATCGGTAATCGCAAGCCGCGTGGCGTACAGCTGGCTCGCATTTTGACACCTATCGGACCGGTTGCGATTGGCAATTGGCACCTGGGGCTCACACATCCCGAACAGGTGCGTCAGGCTATTCGTTTCTCAAGCTTGATTGAGGGCGATTTGTGGTCGGATCTGCCAATGATCGTGGCCGGAGACACCAACGACTGGGGCAACAGACTCTTTGGCAAATGTCTTGCAGCACATGGGTTTGAGCAAGCGACGCTACCTGTGATACAACTGAGAAGCTTCCCTGCATGGTTTCCGGTGGCATCGCTCGACAAGATTTTTACACGACATGGTGTGCGCTGCCTGCACAAATTTGTGCTGCGTAACCGTCTGACCCGAGACGCATCCGACCACCTACCGCTTATCATTGATTTTGACGTTCATAAGTAATGCAACTTTGATGAAATAAGCCATTTAATTTCCTTTATTTTCCAAAATCAATAATACAAAAAAGATGCAAATAGTGATCGCCAGAAAACCGATCTGATTTTGAAAATCAAATTTCATTATCAGACTGACAATTGGTGCAGCTATAAGCCATATCATTAGTTTTAATCCGATTTTCGCCGAAAAAAGAGACGATGATATTTCATCTTGAGCGTTTTTTCAGTAGATTGTGCCAGACCAGAAATAAGACCCGGAATAAAAAAGAGAACCGCTAATAAAACATACCAGATCGATAGCGATTGAACCATAAAAAGCAGGCCAATCGCAATCAGATCAAGCAAAACCAGCAAAATGAGATTTAAATTGAGTAACCGACGATTTTGGACAATTTCTTGTTCATCATTACCATCCACCTGATAGTTCATCGCCAATTTAAAAGCACTGGGCGATTATTTGCCGAGTGGCTTTTATCAAGCGTATTGAGCGTCAACGCTGCTCCGCCCTGTAATGGCACAAATTTGCACCAGCCCTGCGGCTGTACTGGCGTAAAATTGTAGGCTACGGCCGGAATATTCAGCAGCTTGATACCCGCATGCTGCTGCCCCGGATTCCAGACATGTGTATGACCAAACACCATTGCCTTGACCTGCGACCGTGGTACGATAATTTCATAGAGTTCAGGTGTATCTTCAAGCGATCGCTTCATTTCCAGGCTGGGGTCATGGTGCACAAAAATGATCGTCGGCACATCCTCATGTTTTGAAAGTGCTTCACCCAGCCATTTTCGCTGACCTTCGCCCAGATTTCCCGGCGTGTAATTCGGCCTTTGCAAAGAATCAAGAATAATGAATCGAATGCCGGCAATAATCATGTCAGAGACATGGTGACTATCAACTGCAGTGACTCGGCCCTCACGTATCATTTTCGAATCGGCCAGCACTTCGCGAAAATTCGAACGGTCATCATGATTTCCCAGTGCCAGATGCACCGGCACACCGCCATCAACCAGTGGCCTGAGCAGGCCCAGCAGCGTCTCGTAATCGCCCTTAGTTCCAACCCCTAAAGCCAGATCCCCATCAATTAAAACCGCCTCTGGCCTTGATTTTTCCCGAAGAATCTCGCCAACGACTTTTTTCAGATTTTCTGCCATGTTATTTTCGCGTGCAATCTGCGTTGCATTTTCGGCAATGTGCGTATCTGAAACAAATGCAATCCATTGCTGTGTTGATCGATCACCCGATTCAACGGACGAAAAAACTGCATGAGCATCTGCATTGGTACGTGAAAAACCAATTGAACCAGCAGCCGCTGCCAGTCCAGTTTTCATAAGGTTTCGGCGCGACATTTCTGGAATCAGGCTGAATGGCATATCACAAGTTCCTTTTTACGATAGATCCCGATTTGTATTTGACATTATTACAATGCAATCAGGCTGATTACAATAAACAGTGGAATCAGCACACAAACACTGTAGGCCATATAGCCGAAAAAGCTTGGCATTTTCACGCCCGACTGCTCAGCAATTGATTTCACCATGAAATTCGGCCCATTACCAATATACGTATTGGCTCCCATAAAAACAGCGCCGAGTGAAATCGCGGCCAGCAGAGATTCGGCCACGCTGTCCGCTTTTAATGGAATTGTTGCAATTCCTTCGGTGATCGGTAGAGTTTTGGCGGTCTCAAGAAAAACGAGATACGTCGGGGCATTGTCAAGGAAACTTGAGAGTCCCCCCGATGCCCAGAAAAACTCGGCAGGCGATGTCAGCCCCAGCGCTGGCCCCTTGGCCCTGAGAATTTCCATCGGAACCTGCATGGTGATGAAAATTCCGAGAAAAAGGGCAGCAACTTCCAGAATTGCGCCATAATTAAACTGGTTTGCCTGCCTCACTTCCTTTCTGGTTAAAGCCAGCGAAAGCCCGGCCAGTAAAAGCAAAACAGCCTCTCGGCCGTGATTCGGCACGGTAATTCCAGCAATTTGCCTTCCCGGCACCAATACTGCTACGGCCAGCACCATCAGAATTAGAATCGGGAAATTCACTGTGCCACGAAATTTCGGTTTGATAACAATCGTCCGGTCAGCCACGAGACTTCGATATGGCTCATACCGATAAACCCGGGTATCCCAGATATAATAGATCACCAGCAGGGCCAGCACCATCGCCAGCCAGTAAGGGAATAGTTTAAACGTCCAAAGAAACGGAACGCCCTGAAGATATCCCAAAAAAAGCGGTGGATCACCAATTGGCGTGAGTAATCCGCCAACATTCGACACGAGAAAAATGAAAAATACAATTGTATGGGCAACTTTTGTCCGTTCAGAATTCGTCTGCAAAACCGGCCTGATCATGAGCATGGATGCCCCGGTTGTGCCGATTACGCTTGCCAGCGTTGCCCCGATGCCCAGTAAAAGAGTGTTCGTACGAGGCGATGCCACCAAATCTGCTTCAAGCCTCAACCCGCCTGCCGCAACATAAAGCGAAAATAGCAGTATCACAAAAGGCACATAGTCTTCAATGATCGCATGCTCAAGCACAGCAGTGACGGCCTCAAAACCTGGCCCATGGCCATGAAATGCCGCACCCCGAGAGGCATAATAAACTAGAGTGACCAGTGAGAGTGCAATGCTCAGGAGAAATTTATTTGAATTTTTCTCCCATGCATGGTGCGTAGCCGGAATTAAGGGGAGCACGGCAATGGCTAGCAGAATGGCCAGAAATGGCAGAGACCAGATGAGCCCTGGTACATAATGCTCAGCGGCGGCTGCCGTTTCGGCAGCACCAACGGGCTGAACCGAACCGGAGACGAAAATCAGTAAAGTCACAATGAGAGGCAACCGAAAAGTAGCAAATTTCGAAAATATAACACTGCCAAGCCAGAGATTGCTATTGCACATATTTCTCATTGTTGCACCAAAGATCATTCCTGAAAGTAGCTGGAATCAAGTCTAAAACATTCAGTGCTCTCTTCTCAACTGAATTCACTCAGGCCGCTCTCTATCAAACCTCATTCAAAACGATTATTCTGTCTGAAATTGATGGTGATTCCCCATCACAAATCAAAAAACCAAAACTCCAACCATTGGGAACGCCTCAGATGAATCGACCACTTTCACGCATTATTTTCCCAAGTCTTTGCCTTTTCATGCTGATTTTCAGCAATATCGCCACCGCTGCCGATGAGCCAGTCATCACTCTCTGGCCCGATGGCACTCCCGGCGCCGTTGGCAAAGAGGCGGTTGATATCCCTACCCTCACCGTTTTTAAACCCACCGGCAAAAACTCAGGCGTGGCTGTAGTCGTCTGCCCCGGCGGCGGCTATGGTGGCCTGGCTGCTCATGAGAATCAGCCGATTGCAGAATGGCTCGCCTCGCGTGGCATCACCGCATTTGTCCTGAAATATCGACTGGGACCGCGGTATCGCCACCCGGCCATGATCAACGACGCCAACAGAGCCATACGCACAGTGCGTGCAGGTGCAGCTGAATTTGGTGTGAACCCTTCAAAAATCGGCATCCTCGGCTTCTCAGCCGGTGGGCATCTTGCCTCAACGGCAGGCACCCATTACGACGCTGGCAACCCGAAGGCCAATGATAAAATCGAACAGGCCAGCTCCCGGCCTGATTTTATGGTCCTTTGCTACCCTGTCATTGCTATGGCAACCGAATATGGCCACGGTGGTTCGAAAAAGAACCTGCTGGGCGATAACCCGCCGGAAGAACTGGTGAAAAGCCTCTCCAACGAAACTCAGGTAACCAAAGACACACCACCTACCTTTATCGTGCAAACGCATGAAGACAAGCCCGTGCCGGCCGAAAATGCCATTCTCTTCATTCTTGCCCTGCGTAAGGCAGGCGTGCCCTGTGAGTTGCACATGTTCGAAAAAGGCCGCCACGGGCTTGGGCTCGGCATGGGCGACCCGGCATTCTCCAGATGGCCGGAGCTCTGCGAAATCTGGTTGAAGCAGCGGGGCATACTCGAAAAATAACGATAATAAATGCCGCCCCAATATGCAGTCAGTAACTCACTTTCTGCACGATGGGGCTAACTGGCTCTGCTTCACAAGGGGCACAATGCAGGCAAAAAATACGACAGTCATCAGAACTTCCGCAGGCAACTTTCGTTTGAAGCGTCTCCAGCAGCGATTCTGACTGCGAATCATCCAGAAAAAAATCGATCTCGGCATGCATCAGTCCCGAAGAATCGATGGGTTCCCATGAATCCGGCATGAGCCGGACGGAAAGATCACCCTTGAGACCTCGCACCTGACGAACTGTCACAGCTTCGAGTTCAAAAGGCTGAAGCGACTCAAAAACTTTTTCCAGCAAATGCGGTCGCACCATAAGTCGAACAAGTATCATGAGTCCATCACCTGACAGAGCCATCGGCTCTGATCACTCATTAAACGAATCGATGGATCAATCATTCATAAATCCATACAATTCAGTCAGCCAAAGCGGGCGGAATTGAACCGACTGTCATGCTTCACAACACATGTATTGAAAATTCAGTGCCAAAATGGACCTAAATTCTGCCATCACCCTCAATTTTTCGAAAAATACCGGCCGAATACGTCCAAAATTTGTGATACTGGCCGTTTTACTGCTCACCGCCCAGTTCCTCATTGCCCAGTGGAGCCTGCGGCAGGAAAGCCCGACTATCGACGAAGTTCTCCATCTCCCGGCCGGCATCAGCTACCTCGAAACCGGCAAGTTCCGGCTCTATCACCACAACCCGCCTCTGGTAAAGATGATCGCCGCACTGGCAGTTCGCCCCTATCTCAAGCCTGATTTACAGGCAAAACTCTATCAGACACGCTATTGGACTGACGAACCGCCCAATAAGGCCGGCTTTGGCCACGATTTTGCCCAGATTTATGCCCCCACCTATTTTGAACTTTTCACGGCAGCCCGCAGCGTCATTCCATTTTTCCTGATTCTGGGCGGGCTGGCTGTCTGGCTCTGGTCTCGCAGCATTCATGGCGAAGCCGGCGGGCTCGTGAGCCTTGCTCTCTGGACGACCTGCCCAAATATGCTGGCGCACGGGCGATTGATCACCACCGACGTTGCCAGTGCCGCTGTCGGTACACTGGCCACTTTCTGCTTTGTTCAATATTTACGCAAATCAACCAGCCGTCGTGCCATTTTTGCAGGCATTGCCCTTGGCTTTGGGCTGCTTGTCAAATTCAGCCTGCTATTGCTTGTCTTCCTCTGGCCGGTCATCTGGCTGGCACATCTCGTGCTGACTGTGCCCGGATCAATGCGAAAAGCCGCACTGAAAACAGCTTTAAAACATGCATTTCTGGTCATGATCAGCAGCATGCTGGTTGTCAATTTCGGCTACTTTTTTGAAGGTACAGGAAAATCTCTCGGATCTTTTGAATTTTACAGCCGTACGTTGACTCGTGAACTTCCTGAAAATCGTACAAGGCTGGTGCAAACAGGCAATCAATTATTTGACATTCTCGGCAGTCATCGAGTGAATCGCTTTCGAGGCAGCATGCTTGGCTACCTCCCCTGCCCTCTGCCGGCAAACTTCATGACCGGCTTTGACGACCAGAAGATCGACGCCGAAGGCATTCCCAAAAAATATCTTTTCCCCAACGACCCATCGATCAATCCCGACGCTGTCGAAGGCTATCCTGTCTATCTCAATGGCCAGATTCGTGGCACCGGCTGGTGGTATTACTACCCCTACGCTTTTCTGGTGAAAACTCCACCCGCTACACTTTTCATACTGGCAACTTCTTTAGCCTGCCTGTTGATCGGAATTCGAGGCCGAAATGCGTGGCAGGAAGAAACCGCAACGCTTGTCGTTCCTCTCTTTATGATTCTGGCGATGACATTTCTGACTGATATAAATATCGGCCTTCGCTATATTCTGCCCGCCCTGCCCTATTTATATATCGGCTGCGGGCGCATTCTGCCGGCCCTTACAAGCCGTTGGCCAAAATACAATTTTCTGATTCTTATCACTGTTATTGCATTATTGGCAGGCTCAGGATTATCAACGGCTCGGGTCGCCCCTCATTTTCTGGCCTATTTTAATCTTGCCGCGGGTGGCCCGGATCAGGCTGATTTGCATTTGATTGACTCAAATCTCGATTGGGGCCAGGACCTGACCGGGCTGAAAAAATGGCTGGACTCCAATGCACCCGGCCAACCCGTTAGCATTGCTTATTTTGGTCAGATTAACCCCGATATTTTCCGCCTTCGTGGCGAGGCAATCGACTGGTATCTTCCCCCCGCCAGGCCAGGTAAAATCGATCCACTGCCGCCTGGTAGAGCAGCAGAGCCGATTCGCCCCGGCCTTTATGCAGTCAGTGCCTCGCTCGCACATGGCCTGCCATGGCGGGTTTATAACGCATCTCGCTGGGCCCCCTACGACGCCAAAGAAGCTGCCTTCGACTATTTCCTCAAAACTCGCCCCATCGCCAAAATTGGCTGGTCGATTTTCATCTACAAAATCGATGAACCGACTGCCGCCCTACTGGAAACTGAACGATTAAAGCAAACAGCTTTCATTCCACCCACAGAATAAATCAAAAGTTGCATTTCACCGCCGAAACCGCTCTTTTTCAATTATCTCAAGCCGCTGAATTTCGTTTTGCCACGGCTGTTCTTTTTCGACAGAAATTAACTGCATTAATCGATCAGTTGAAGCCCAATACGCCTCTGGGCCAATCCTAAGTGCGATTTTCTTTCGAATTTTCAGTTCTTCGTTTCGTAATCGCTCAGATGAATTTTGACCGTATTTGAAATAGCAAAATATAAGAGTTATTAATATCAAAAAACTGAATGCCAAAAACAGTATAATATTTAATAATGCAAAGCTTTCGTATGCCGAATCGCCATGCGATAACTCCATCCATGGTGGCGGCAGGCCCGGCAGCATATTGATTGATTGATCTGATACTTGCATTTAATTGACCATTTCCTGCATCTTGCCGCGAAGCCATGTAGCCAATTGTATCTCAGGTTGTTTCTCATCAATTGAAATCGGCAAAATTGGCATCAATGCCAAGGCCGACCATTCTTTCATCCGCTGTTCAATTCTGGACTGCGATGGATAAGAAGTCAATTTTGTACCGGTTTCAATATCAACGTAATCATTGAGATCATTAGCGATAAATCGATCAGCTTGAATCTTCAATCCATATGAGCGGAACCGGGCTGACTTTTCAAAAAACGCTTCAGGCTCGGGCAACCATAAAAAATCGCTGATCAAAAAAATCCAATCACCACTTGCTGACGAATTAATCGCAAATTCACTCCATTCTGTTTTGCTCGAACTCGGTTGAAATTTACTGAGAAAATCAATCAGCCCGTTCAAGCATTGCCGCCCGCACAGTGGCCCGCTTTGCCATTCCACAACTTCACTGACCAGTTGAATTGAAATCGATTGCTGCCTTGAAAGTGCCGCAGCCGCAATCAGCAAGGCCATTTCAAAAGCCATATCGATTGGCCGAATTCCTTCGGGCAAATCTGAATAATACATGCTGGCCGAAACATCAACGACCACAACAACGCCCGATCGCGATTCTCCAGCCCATGTACGCACAATCGGCCGACCCGATCTGGCTGTGGCTCGCCAGTCAAGCTGTCTGAGATCATCGCCCGGCTGAAATTCCCGCAGGCCCGAGAAATCGCCAGGCGATTGCATTTCATTTCGAGTCAAACGAGATAATTGAATATCACTTTCATCATAATATTTTCGCAATAGCTGTCGGGGCAAGGTTTCATCCGCTGGAAATGCAATCAGAGCCGCTCGCCGCCAAACCTCATCAAGACACTGTGGCATAAGCCGCCACCGACCAACTTGCCTTTTCATTGCAGTTGATGGCTTACCCCAAAACAGTCTTTGAAAGAGATTATTGATTCGCATCAAATTGAGATCTACATCCCACAGCCTTCATGCGAAGGGCAAAGCTGCCAGATGAAATTGACTTCAATATCATCTGCGGCATCGCCACCCACTGTCCAAAGTGCGAAAATCGCTGTACTCTGGAAAATTGCTTCAAAACCGCCTTCACTATTGGAAACTGTCTGTATCGGCATCGTCCAAAGTTTTTCAGGCGGATTTTCCTCCCAGTCAATCCGCGTTGCCAAATCAAGCCAACCGTCAGTCAGCATGAGTGAAGAAGGTTTATGGATTTGCAATTCTGAATCAAGCATTCCAAGCGAGTTTTGATCATGATCCTTAAACTGCCTGTCAAATTCATGCCCCGCCATGCCAGCAATGTTGATTTCTACTGCAAATTGCATTTTTGGCTGACCAGCCAGACCAGTCAGCCGATATTTGAAATGCAAGGCCGCTTCATTACGTAATATTTTTATCCGTTTTTCAATCGAAATCAGATTATTATTCTCAGCAGAACGATCACGCGCCAGACAAACCTCGACTGCATTTTCATTTTTCTCTATTTTTAGCAATTGATAAGTCACACTTGGCCAGTCAGTAAGCTCTGCGGCCCTACCGGCCTTCACTGAATCAAAGGCGATCCCCTCGGGCCAGAGGTGATCTACCAGTGCCTTTCGCGGATAATGGTCATATACCATCAACCGGTCCAAACCATCGTGCTTTAATTGAATTCGGTCATGCAGATTCGAAGGCCCTTCTGATGCCTCTTCCACAGGCTTCTGTGCGGCATGAACTACTTTCTGGTGATAAGGCTCAGGTCGCCGGTTTAAAGTAGCAAGTAAATTCGTGCAAGTTCGTCGATCATCAAATTCATAGATCTGCCCACCGTTTTCAGGGCTGATCCAAGCGATCAAAAACCGGTTATCAATCCGAATTTCATTAAATGTATCAGCATTGAAGTCAGATTCAATTACACGCAGATAATTGCCCGATGGTGCCAGAATTTCGTCGATTGCATTTTCAGCCGCAATCAGATTCTGATAAATGGCATTTCGCAGATGCGGCAGATAAAGTCCGCCGAAAGCGCCGTGCCAATAGGCACAATTGCACTGGGCATTGTAAAGATGCAATCGAGCCTTCTCAAGAGATTGCATTTGATTAGAAGCATCAGCGCCAGATTGCATTTTCACTTTCAGGGCATTTTCCACGCGTGCCACGATTTGCGACAATGCCTTCATGTGATCAGCCATTTCGGCCGATTCTGCATATTTTGCCTGAAAATTCCGCCAGAAGCCGCCAGGCGCAAAGAATCGGGCAATTGGCTTTGAAAATTCCGTGTCTGCCTTCTCCAGATTGCATTTCGCAATTTCATATTCAGCCTGAATTTCAGTAGGCAGCACCCATTCTGTCATCTCACGATAGCTGGCTGGAGGCAGCCAGATTTTACCGGCGGGGGGCATCTCATGGATGATTTCAGCAAATGTTGATGTCTGGATGGTTTCACTTTCTTCGGAAAGTCGTGTCAGAAATTGTTCCAGCCACTTTTTCTCGTATATCAGCTCGTGCGTGCCCGGCCATCCACCGAATTTCTCGCCATCGTCGGCCGTCACATGCAGAACATCTGCCTCAGCCTCGGCTTCTTTTAACAAATATTCAATCGCGGCTTCGGGCTCTCGCCATGGCACCAGATAACGCAGCGGCTCACTGTTTGGAAAAAGTCGCAGCAGATGCCCTTCGTCTTCGGTCAGAAAATAGCCATTGAGTGATTTCGGCGACAAACCCGCCCGCTGAAAGTGAAAATCATCAAGCACCGTATAGGAAATACCACCGCGGACGATTGATTCCACAAGCCCGGGCTCCCAAACTCGCTCAGCCAGCCACATGCCGGCCGGACGATTGCCAAATCGCTTTTGAATCAGTTCGGCGAAGTATTGTATTTGTCCGATTCGGTCGCGCCGGGGAATCATGGGTAGAATCGGCTCGGACCAGGCTCCAGCCAGCAGTTCAAGCTGGCCACGGTCAATCAATTCCGCGAGTACGTCAAAATAGCCTGAGCGGTTTTGTTCCAGCCATGTCCAGAGCGGCCCGGAGATATGCATGCAGAATTTAATTGCCGGAAATTCGCGGAAAACCTCGATCAGCGGACGATAAGCCTGCTCATAATTCTGTAGAATCACTCCATCAAAATTGCCGACCGGCTGATGATTATGAAAACCGAGAACCAGTCGTGATTTGGCCGTTTTTCTCATCCGAATCTCATTTCCTTACATCTCACGGTTCGGCAAATCCTCGCCATTGCTCTCTCTTTATCATAACGATGATGTGACACTTTCCGCACTGGTTATGATGCAACTTTCACGCCAGTGAGATTCTGACACGAAAATAGAAAAGCCCTGGCGAAAAACCAGGGCTCTTTTTCGTTTGCTATCTGTAAGACCTATACCCAGCCTTATTCTGCCTTATTAGCACCCGATTTTGAAGGTTCGGGTTTGATCGGAAAATCAATATCGATGTAGCCGATCATCATTTCTTCCCATGTCTGCTCGCCCCATCGCACATAACTCTTAGAGTCCGGATTCGCCCGGTTCTTGTCAGAATTATCAAACGTGGCATCGCATTTCATCACCATGCCTGGGCTCAGCACCAGCGGCTCTTTGAGCGTGTAATAGCTCTGCCAGCCAAAATCGTAAGCAGGCACGCTCAATAGCACTTCAGGCTTTGCCCCCGGCTTTTCAAGCGTATATTTAAATGACTTCCCCCGCAGGTGCATGTGAGGCATGAACGCCAGCAGTCGCACTTCATTTCGGAACCGCTGTTCGGAATGAACCGGGAAGTTATCAGCCCCCGGAGGAATCTGGAAGCCGGGATTCGCAATACCTACCGTCAAAGCCTCGCGCACAGGTGGTTTTTTAGCAATGATCAGACCAACTTTTGATCGATCCACCGTTTGCTTGCCATTCGGCGTATAGTGCATCTGAAAAACGAGTGTGCTGCCGGCCGGTATCTTCTTCGCAGTGCCTTCCGGATAGACAGAAGGCATATCTCCAGGGGCATAGCCACAGAGGTGCCCTCGACCTTCACCAATCACTCGACCCCGATTGCCGCCCGGTGGCACCACATAAACAATAATATGATGCACAATCGCCGAATTACCGGGGCGAGCCTCAGCCGCCTGCACCCAAACGTCTTCTTTGAAATTGGTCGGCACGCTCAGGTGATAGTAAGGAACGGTGCCCTGAGCCGGAATCGTGTTGGTTTCGGGAATCTCAAAAACGATATCAGGCGTACCAATCGTCCAGCCTTCCGGCCATTTTTTCGCAGCAGGCACTTTTGATGGGTCTCCCAGCGGTGTGCCCTGCTCAACCCAGGCCAAGAGTGTGGCCCGCTCTGTAGCCGTCAAGCGGCGGTCGTTGGCAAAATGGCCATATCGCGGGTCGGCATGCCAGGGTGGCATCCGCCGATTGTCAACCACTTCGGCCATCATCGCCGCCTTCTTGCGGGCATCATCATAGGTTAGCAGAGGAAAGCCACCCACCTGTCCCGGTCGATGGCAGTTCTGGCATTTGTTTTCCAAAATCCTCGACACATGCTCCGCATAGTTCACCTTGCCAACTTCGACCGTCGGCTCAGTTTTATCGAGATAAGCCGCAATTTCTTCCGAAACAGGACGCACACGATCAAGCCCATCCAGCTTTGATTTCTCCGGCTCAACTCGCGTAATCGCACAGCCAGCCACTTCCGTGCCTTTCAGGGAAATTTTGCCTGGGTCGTTGGCCAGCACCGCCTCAATCGCGTCTTTCAGGTAGTTGTTTTTCGGAGCAGGGCGAGTGTCCTTATAGCCGTATTGATCGTCAATCGCGCCGCGATAGCGAATCGATGCACGGGAATCAACGAGAATCACTTCATTCGTCCGCTCGACCAGCAGTGCATCCGCCTGAATATTGCGAGCGTCGTGCAAAACAGGAAAAGCCAGCTTGTTTTCATCCGCCCATTTTTTCAGATCTTCGGGCGAATCACCGGCATTAGAGGCAATGCCAAAAAATCGCACGCCTTTGGCATCATATTCCTTCACCAGTTCATTAAGCCGGGGCAGATATTTCTCACCAATCGGGCAACCGGGCGAGACAAAAACCAAAGCCACCGCATTGACTTTTTTGATATTCAACAGGCTGCCCAGTCCGCGATTGCCCATCGCCAGGCCGTAAAGCCAAAGCTCTTTGCCCGTCTGCACATCTTTGAGACGAAAATCGCCTACCCTCTTGCCCACCAACCGATCGAATGGCATTGCCACCTCTTCGGCCGAATAAAGCAATGAGTTGCCAGAAACAACTCCGCCCATCATCAAGATGGCCAGAAACATAACACGCAAGTTCTTCATCAGATTGAATTTCCACAAGGATGCCGGAAACTGTCTTTACGACAATCGTTATTATATTACTTAAGCGATAAATAGAACAGAACCGGCCAGCAACCTGCTTGATTTTCATCGATTTTTCTTCAATTCCACACTTTTGCCAACACGCCTTAAAACTTTATTTAATAATTACTTAAAAAAAATTAATAACGAATCTGCAGGCAAATCGATTCGTCAGATTCATATGGCCGTGGTATAATTATGATGTGTCTTCCGAAAGGTCAATTCCATGATCTACGGGCAGACTTAAAAATATGGGCATGGTGGCGTATGGAACCTGAGCCTGATGAGAACCTCGTCAAGGTTTGTGTTCCGCATGCGCTGGCAGGTCATGCCGGTTCCGAAACTCGCGTAGGGTTATGGCATCTGTCCTCAGGTGCAATCATACGCGAGGGTCAGCGTTTGGTTGAACTGGTCCAGGGACCAGTCAGCTTCGTGATCCATTCGCCCTGCGATGGTCGATTGGTGAAACGTGTTGCCAGAGAAGACGATACGATCCGTAGCGGTGAACTTTTGGGAGTGATACGCAGGAATGGATACGACTCCGGGTCGGAGTCCTGACCGATTTAACCTGAATCCGGGCTCTCCAAGACCTGTGGGGCCGGCGGATGGGGCTCCACTTGGCATGGTGGCGGTGCAGGAACTTTCAGCCGGTGTTATCCCCTATCGTATTGACCCATCAGGAGTTACCTATTATTTAATTCTCCATTCCGCCTCGGTGCGAAATCCCCGAGCCCGCTGGGAATTTCCCAAAGGCGGCATTGAGCGTGGTGAAACACCTCGTCAGGCTGCCCTGCGTGAGTTTGGTGAAGAAACAGGTATTACGGACTGGCGTCTTCACGAAGGTTTTGAGAAGTCGATCAGCTACACCTATGTCCGCAAGGGCCGGAAAATTATTAAATCGGTCACATATTTCATGGTGGAAGTGAAGACTGATCGGCTGCATAAATCGGTTGAGCACATGGAAGACACGGCCGGCAACTGGTATCATTGGGGTTCGTTGCAGGAAGTTTCCAAGCTTCTCTATCACTCCAAAATCCGTCAGCTTTTTGAAGAAGCCGACTTGTGGCTGCATCAGCACCCTTTGCCTGACGGACACTGAACCGGGCCAAGCCAGGTGACCAAATGACAACCCGCCTGAACTGGCATCATCCCGTTCCGCCTCAAGGCTTTTTTTTCTGCCTCGACGGCCCGGACGGTGCCGGAAAAACCACACAGGCCGCCCGACTGGTCGATTGGCTTCGCACTCAGGGGCGTGAAGTGCTCGCCGTCCGCGACCCTGGCGGCACTGCGCTCGGCGATCGTTTAAGATCATTACTACTTGACCGCGACAGTGTAGAAAGCTGCCTCAAGGCCGAAATGCTCATGTTTATGGCAAGCCGTGCCCAGCTGCTGGCCGAGCGGGTTCGCCCTGCAATTGAGTCAGGAAAAATTGTCGTTACTGATCGTTACCTGCTCTCAACAGTTGTTTATCAGGGCTATGCCGGTGGGCTTGACCCCGACGAAATCTGGCGAGTAGGCCACGCCGCAACTTCAGGGCTGATCCCCAGCCTGACCATGGTTCTGGACGTGAGCCGCGATGTCGCCATCAAACGCATGGATCGCTCACACGACAAGATCGAATCACGCCCTGAATCTTATCAAGAAGCGGTTCGAGCCGGCTTTCGCACCGGTATGGCAGACTTTCCCGGGCCGATTCGGCGGATCGATGCCGGCTTGGAACCCGACGCCGTCTTTGAGCAGATTGTAAAAGAGGTAAGCCATGTCCTGGCAGAACATTCGCGGGCATGACGCAGTAGTCGATCACTTTCGTAAGCTGATCGCTAACGACCGCCTGCCTCATGCTATGCTCTTTGTTGGTCCTCCGTCGGTTGGCAAATCGACATTCGCCCGTGCGCTTGCCCGGGCCCTGCTTTGCAGCACCAACCCGCCTGAGATGCTCAACCCATGTGGCCAATGCCCAGCCTGTAAGCAGGTGGACGCCGAAACGCATCCTGATCTTGTCATCGTGCGGCGGCCAGAAGAGAAGCAGGTCATCCCGGTTAACACTATTCGCGAGGATGTCTGCGAGAAGCTCGCCCTCAAGCCAATGATGGGCAAAAACAGAGTGGCCATCGTGGAAGATGCCGATTATCTCAACGAAGAATCATCAAATGCGTTCCTCAAAACCCTTGAAGAGCCCGGCCCCGGCTCTGTGCTGATATTGATTGGCACTTCCCCTGATAATCAGCTCGACACCATCAACAGCCGTTGCCAACTGGTTAAATTCCAGCCACTTTCCGCTGAAAACATCAAAGAAATCTTAATTGAAAAGCACCTGACCAATGACCCTGAAGAAGCCCGGCGTCTGGCCGAAGGCGCTGAAGGCAGCATCGCCAGAGCTTTGGCACTGGCCGATCAGGATTATCGAGGGCTCTTTGAATCAGTCATTTCAGACCTATGCGACTCATCACAACCAGTTGCCCCGAACATCGCATTGAAAATTGAATCACATGTGAAAAATTGCAATAAAGAACCTGCAGTTCAGCGACGCAGAGCAATTCTACTGATGGAAGACCTATCGCGATTTTTCCGCGAAGTTCTCTGGGCTGGTGCAGGCCTGGCCTCGCCGGGCAGCGACAGCCACCGCGAACGACACGCTTTGGCCATGGCGCAGGTATGCGAGCCGGAAGATCTTTTCATCATGGCCGACCGGACTATGCTCTCAATAGGTCAAATACAATCCAATGGCAATATGGGCCTTGTTTTCTCAGCCTGGGCCGCTGATATCTGCCATACATTGCAACAGTCGGCCTCTGTGAATTAAATCGTTTCCAGGAAATACGAATTAAAATCAATGGCATCTTCGATTAATATTTCATTTTGATTCCGTGGTCGTTAATATTTTGTGAAAATAAAACCGTTGAAATAGCAATTTCAAATCATGCCTTTCCGCCAATTCCACAAAAATCTTCTGTAATCCTGCACTGATCCAAATAATCATCAGTGGTTCCCATGGCAAATGAAATCGGGGTGCGGTAATGGTGGCTGCATGAAAGAGTGTTGTTAATCCAAATGCAATCATGGTTGACAAAAGTCGTCGGCGCGTTTCTTGAGGCATAATCAATAATGCAATTGTAGAGAAAATCACCAAAATTTTCTGCGGAATCTGGTAAAACAAGCTCGCCGTTTTCGGGTTTGACTCATCAATCCAGAGAAAATACCGCAATCGCTGCAGGCAGAGCGTCGGATATCGCCCCGGCTCCTGTCGCAAATCCGCCAATGCACGCCTGAAAAGCTCTTTAGAACGCTGCAGCTCAGGCAATACTCCTAATTCTTTCTTATCCTTTTGACTTAATGCAATATCATCGATACAGCCAGCCGCATGCCTTGCATCCCATAGTCGTTGATCCATTAAAGCAATAGAACCTGTATTTTCTGACAAATTTACTTTCGCCGATGCACGCATGACCTTATCCGTGCCGACACTGTATCGATTGTTCCCCTGCCAGAAGGCGTAGCCAAAAGTGCTTTTGATAAAAACAGGCTGACCATGCACCCACCAACCACGCACCAGCCATGGAGAAATAATAAACAGGCTTAAAAACACCAATATGGCCCATGATTTCATTAAGTTTAAACGCTGTTCCTTATGCGCAAAGCGATCAACGACAACCCATGCAATCGTTGCCGCCACACCCGATAGCACAAGAATTGGATCAGTCAGAACGGCCAAAGCCATCAGCATAGCAGAGCGAATTGCATTTCTTGATGTGGGTTCATCGCGCAATTGCAATAATGAATCAAAGAGCCAGACCAATATCAGACAAGCCGTAGAGACGACCTGCACATGGCTGGCCGCATATACAAGCGGCGGAAAAAGAGCACTCAACACCCCGGTAAGAATGGCAAAACAGCCGGAAAGCCCAACCCTTGCAGCGAATCGGCGCGCACCAAGGGACATCAACCCGCCTTCCACACATTGAATCAAAATAAATAGCCAGTGGGCGGCCGACGTCCCCACTCCCAGAAGCCAATAGCAACCGGCAAGCAGAAACGGGATCATCGGGGCCTGTTGCGATGTGGGCCCCCAGGTACCCAGCAGGCGAACGGAAAAGCCCTTCCCTGACAGCAAATTTTGGGCGATTTCGCCATGCTCATAAGTGTAAATACCACTGGTATCCCGACCGACGATCAGGCAAACCAGCAGCAACCGCACCGCCACCGCCAGCAAAAAAAGACCAATTGTTATTGTTTTTCCACGAATGGCCATCGGGCATCATCCATTTTCCCATATTCGTCACATTGCTTTAAAGCATGGCATAATCACGGTTTTGGTCAAGTGTATTTGTTTGAAAGTGGAATTTCGTTTGCAAGTATTCTCAAGTATCATATTTTCGAGGCATTACCACCATTTTTTTGTTAAACTCATTTTCAACATTAAATACAGCCAGATGATTGACGAAAATCCAACGGCCATGCCCCTCTCCAACCACATTTTCTCTGAACTTCACCGGCGGCGGCTGATCCAGCTCTCCGGCGGGCTTGGGCTGCACTTGGGCGGCCTTTGGCAGATACAGGCCAGGGCAAGCGATCAGGCTGGACGACAACCAGGCATCGCGACTGCCAATCACAGCCTCAAGCCAGTGCGTGCCTGCATTCTGGTTTTTTATTACGGCGGCCCGAGCCATATTGACACCTACGACCTCAAGCCCGACGCCCCCGCCGAGGTGCGTGGCGAATTTCGGCCGATCGCTTCAAGCGTACCCGGGCTAAACATTTGTGAGCACCTGCCGCGCATGTCCCGGCTCATGCACAAGACGGCGTTGGTAAGAAGCGTGTCGCATCAGGCCCGACTGCACGATTCCGCTTCGATTCATGCCCTCACTGGACGACCGCTGGAAGGTCCTGATCGCGAGCTTTTTGAGCCCCAGCCACAAACCACGCCCAGCTTCGGCGGGGCCCTGGCATGGCTGAATCGCACAAAGGCGGGCGATACGCCATTCGCCACATTGCCATCGTATTTTCGCAATGTCCATCCGGTGCCGTGTCAGGGCGGTGGCTTTCTCGGCTCGGCTTATGATCCGATCGTGCTGGATGTTGATGTTGATCGTAAACTCTTCAATCCTGAGCTTTTTCGCCTCTCTGAGGGCCTCGATGGCCTCCGTGTGGAAGGCCGTCGGCAATTGCTGGACAATCTTGACGCCCTTTCCGCTGGCTCATCCAGCAAAAAAGCCC
>JBILGL010000220.1:0-6929 GCA_044351075.1 Isosphaeraceae bacterium
TCGTGACATTACCTCTGGCAGATTTACAGAACCTGAAATCAAGCTTTTGACCGATGCCGTAAAACTGGGCGATACAGTGCTTGATATCGGGGCCAATTTCGGGCTATACAGCTATCATCTATCTCTCTTGACGGGGCCCGATGGCAAAGTCATTGCATTTGAGCCAATTCCATTCACCTCAGCAGCCTTAAAGCGGGTGATTCGGAAACTGAATTTGCGCAACGTTGAAATCCATGCAGTAGGCGTAGGTGAAAAACAGGGGACCCTCACTTTCACCGTACCCTTGCAACAAAGTGGCCAATTGATGGCTGGCCAGGCTTTTTTCAGCCTTCGAAACGATAATCATGGCAATATTCAGGAGCAGGTACGCTGGGAAAAGACAACCCAGATTCATTGTCCGGTTGTCGTGATCGACGAAGAATTGAAAAATCTCAATTCACTCTCCTTTATCAAAATTGATATTGAGGGTGCCGAAGTTTTTGCCTTCCGAGGCGCCAGAGGATTAATTGAGAAATTCCATCCGACAATCCTTATTGAAATTAATCCGTGGTTTCTTGATGGATTCAATCTCAAGATGGAAGATCTGACCGGACCATTTCGAGCCTTGGGATACAAAATCTATCATTTTGACTCAAGTCGTAACAAACTTGATCATGTCATCGATGAATCAACCATCGTTGAATCGAACTACCTCTTTATTCACCCTGATTACAACAATCGATTCCAAACATATTTTTAGAAGCATCGGCCTCTACAGACCTTAAAGAATTCCGAAAGCAATAATCTACACTCAGGTTGGCAACCAAAAAGCATGGCACGGTTCAGCGTGCCATTTTTATTGAATTTGACAATACGAAAAAGTTAAAGTGTGCCAGTTTTATCCGTGCGTGGTATATCAACAAACAGCTATTGAGTTTACATTTAAGATTAATGCAACTCTTGCATTTTATTGTTAAAAAATTGATTTCATCATTAATTTCATTCGTCTCACAAAACGAAACAAAGTTTATTAATTCGAGCAGACCTCAAACCAGCTCTGAAATGACATCGCCATACGGCAAAACAGGAATGGGGCGGCCGATTTTATCATGAAACTCAGCTCTGAAATCGATTCCCAGATGCCTGTACATTGTGGCGAGCAAATCTTTGGGTGATAGCGGCCGATCTGCTGGATAAGCTCCCTGACGATCCGTTGAGCCAATGACCTGACCCATACGCAGGCCACCGCCACTGACAAGTGCCGACATGGCATCGGGCCAATGATCACGGCCAATCAGCCCCGATGAATTCACCACTTTGGGCGTCCGTCCAAATTCGCCCATCGCCACAACGAGAATTTTCCGATCAAGCCCACGGGAATAAATGTCCTCAATCAGCGCGGTCATCGCCTGATCCATAAATGGAGCACGGTATCGCATGGCATCGGCCATGTCCCAGCGTGTCTGTGGATTGATATGATCATCCCAACTGAAATAACGATCAGAAAGAGTCGGTGCCAAAGCGTCAATCGTGATAACCGCCGAACCGGCCTCCGCAAGCCGACGTGCAAGCAGGCAGGCCTGACCCCACAAATGCCTGCCATAGCGATCTCTCAGCCGTGGATCTTCCTTTGACAAATCAAAGGCCGATGACACATGCTGGCTTGTAAGCATGGCAAAGGCATTTTCAGCAAACGAATACCCTTGCGAAGCCCCTGCACCAGAAGAATGATTACGCAAGTCTGCATTACGGCGAAAGCTGTCAAACTGTCGTAAAAGCCCTTGTCTGTCATCTAGCCGCCGGCCATTCAGCCCGGCATCAACAACCAGGCCGCCGGGCTTAAAGCCGGGGGCGGCGGGGTCGCCGGTAGGAAAACCAGCATGTGCCACACCGAGATAATTCGGCCGCACCATGAATGGCACCTTGGGAATGCCAACATAAGCTGGCATGGCATCTGGCCCAATTCCTCGAAAATGGCTGGCGATCATGCCGAAATCGGGATGGTCGGAAAAATTGGTGGAAGTAAGATCCGGCACAGGCGGTGTTTTGCCGGTTAATACTTCGATCGAGCCGTCATTATGGGCCGACATTTTGTGATGAAGCGACCGAATCAGCGTGAACTTATCGGCAATTTTAGCCTGAAGCGGGAAGACCTCGCAGATCTGCATGCCCGGCACGCGAGTGGCGATCGGCTTGAATGGCCCGCGAATGGTGTCAGGGGAGTCGGGCTTGGGATCCCATGTTTCATACTGGCTGGGGCCGCCCCACATCCAGAAAAGGATCACTGCCGTATCAGGTTGCTTTCTGCCGGCCATTGCCCGGGCTGCAAGCAGGTCAGGCAGCGTTAATCCGCCAAGCGCCAGCGATCCGATACGCAAAAATTCCCTGCGCCTCAGCGGCCCACGGCAAAGGCCTCCGACGGATCGTTCAAAATTATTTGATTCCTCAATCTTTCTCATTAACAAATAATTAACATTGAAGTTTCTTAATGGCAAGTCATTCCAGATTATTCCGCCACAAATTCAGACCATTCTCAAAACGATTCAGCATCACACTCGATTTGGGTTTGCCAATGGCATCATTCTTTTCTAGTGAAATTTCTGCCCTTGCCTGTTATTATCACCACAAAGTTTCGAGACCGGCGAAACCATATAACCTTCTCTGCCATACGAATTTTGTCTGGAGTCATTACTGATCATGGTTCGTATCCCATTAATCAAGGCCCTGCCGCTGGCAACTGGCCTCTCCCTCACATTTCTCTGCCTTGGGCTGACACAGGCCCATCAACCGCCGGCCACCAAGGCCCAGGCAAAATCTCAGAGTGAGGGCAAGGCCGATCCAGCGAAAAAATCTGACGCTGAAACGAAATCAGAAGACCCGCTGGCGCGTATTCGAGACGAAGGTCTGAACCGCTCGGAAGTCATGAAAACGGCTCTTTACATGACGGATGTCATTGGCCCCCGTTTGACCAACTCACCCGGTATGAAACGGGCTAACGAATGGGCTGTGAAAACCCTGAAAGAATATGGACTCGTTAACGCCAAGCTTGAGCCATGGGGGCCTTTTGGAACGGGCTGGACACTCAAGAAATTCTCGGCCCAGGTTACAGAACCACTCTGCATTCCGTTGATCGGCATTCCTAAAGCCTGGTCGCCAGGCACGAATGGTGCTGTGAAAGGCGAAGTCGTTCATCTGGACGCAACCGACGAAAAAGGCCTGGAAAAATACAAAGGCAAGCTCAAGAATGCGATCGTTCTGGTCGGCTCGCCACGTGAGGTGAAAGCCCACTTTGAGCCGGAAGGCCTGCGATACAATGCCGAACAATTGCTGGCCATGGCTAATGCCCCTGAACCGGCTGCCGGTGGCTTTCGCCGCGGGGGTCAAGGCGGTGTACCTACCAAAAAAGCTGGTGATGCAGGAAAAGAAGCCGCGAAGAACGATCAGCCCAAGGGTAAACGAGGCGGGCAAGGTGGTGATCAGCCAAAAGCCGATCAGGCGAAAGCCGAACAGACCAATAATGTGATTAATCAAATTCGCGGACAGATGTCATTCCCATCTCAGCGAATCAAATTTCTGGTAGATGAAGGTGCAGCGGCAACCATCGAACCGAGCTACACCGGCGATGGCGGCACACTTTTTGTGATGTCGGCCAGCGTTCCTCAGCCTGCCCCTCGTGAAGGTGAGGCTCCACGTGGCTTTGGTTCCCGCGTCAACGCTTACGACAAAAATGCCCCGGCAACTGTGCCCCAGATCGTTGTCACGATTGAGCACTTCAACCGATTGGCCGCCATGCTCAAAGCTGGCGAAAAACTCAAGGCTGAAGTCGATATCGCTGTGGAATTCCAGAAGGATGACCTGATGGGCTATAACACGGTGGCTGAAATATCGGGCACCGACCTGAAAGACGAAGTGGTGATGCTGGGCGGCCACTACGATAGCTGGCACGGCGGAACGGGTGCAACGGACAACGCAGCCGGCTGCTCGGTGGCAATGGAAGCCGTGCGAATTATTCAGAAGCTTGGTCTTAAGCCGCGCCGGACGATCCGAGTCGCGCTCTGGAGCGGTGAAGAGCAGGGCCTGCTTGGCTCGCGTGCCTATGTCGGCCAGCAGTTTGGCAGCCTTCAAACCAACACCAGCGGCATGGAAGGCATGTTTGCCGGGCAGATGAATCCATCTGCCCCAATCGTGAAAAAACCAGCCTACGACAAATTCCAGGTCTATTTTAACCTTGATAACGGCACCGGCAAAATCCGCGGAGTGCACCTTCAGGGCAATGAAAACGCCCGCTCCACCTTCCGCAAATGGCTGCATCCGTTTGCTGATCTGGGGGCTAACACCATCACTGCCAACAATACCGGCGGAACCGACCACCAATCCTACGATGCCATTGGGCTGCCAGGCTTCCAGTTCATTCAGGACGAAATTGAATACGACGCCCGTACGCACCATTCAAATATGGACGTCTATGACCGCCTTCAGGCCGACGACCTGAAACAGGCATCAACCATTATGGCTTCGCTCGTCTGGCAGGCCGCCACCATGAACGAACGCTTCCCCCGCAAAGTACTGACCCGGCCAGTCATGACCGAAGAAGAAGCCAAAAAGAAGGCTGATTCTCCAGAAAACAAGAAGGCCGCTAACGCCGCCGACTGACTTGCCCGGTAGCTTTTAAACCAAGACCATTTCTGGCCATCGTCTGTGCGGGCGATGGCTTGTTTTTTGCCTGTTCTGTGCAAAACCCTCTATTTTATCATTTTTGACCTTGTCAGTTTTTGGCAAACCGCTTTAATACACATTGAAACTTCAGGGATTGAAGTGAGCCAAACACAGGGATGGTCAGGAATTTCAGCCATGGCAAGCCAATTTTCTTATCTGCCGGTTGCGCTTGGCAACATGAGCAAAAGCTATTTTTCATCCAAAAAAAGTGGTGCTGCCCGAATCTGCTTTATTGCTGTCTGCACTCTAGTCTTTGCTGGTTGCGCTCGCCACCATTCTTACATAGACCCTAATGGGAATGTTGTCACCGTTGGTCACCAGCCAATTTGGGGCCCAAAACAAGTTCAGCAAGAATCGGTCATTGTTTCCCAAATTCCGACACATGTTGAAGGTGCAAAAGTGGTGGCAACAGCCCCAGCTGCCAACGCCAATACCGTTGTTGGTGTCGTGAACCCAGCCATTCCGGAAGCTGTAATTGTCAATGCGCAGCCTTCCAAAGGTGCAGAACCTGGATTGACTGTGACTGGCGCCGGCTCGGCCACAAACTCCGCAGCCGCTGATGCCCCGCCCACTCAAATCAGTGGGGGAATTAAACCATCGGCACCCAAAACCGACTGAATATCGTTTAAATCAATTAATTCAATGCTTCAGCGACAGTGGATCCCTCTGTCATACGGTAACGTTTGTTGGAATTGATATCATTATAGCTATCTTGCTGACCTGACGGCCATTGAATTTCAATGAAATCAACTTTTTGCTTTTCACCAAGACCGACATGTAATCGCCTGGAAGGGGCTGATTGAAAAGAGCCACCGCCGGTTTGCCATATTTTCTGTGTCTGCCCGGCAGATTTCAGTGTCAGCCTTGCCCCGATCGCATCGCGATTTGATTTGACTCCCACAAGATTGATTTCAATCCAATGATCATTTGATTCGGCTTGATTTTTCAAATGCAATAAGGCATCACCCTGTGACTGTACCACAGCATCAAGGCGGCCATCGCCGTCAAGGTCGCTCACCACCAGCCCACGTGCCATCAATTCACGGGAAAAAACTTCACCGCCGGTTGTAGTGACATCGCGGAATAATTGCGATTCTTTCAGCGATGATCCAGCTTGATTGAATTTCAATTGATTCTGAAATAATTGCAAAGGCATTCGAAATGCAATGGCCGGTCGGCCATCAGTCACATGCCCATTGGCAGTTAGGATATCAGGAAAGCCGTTGTTGTCAAAATCTGCGAAGAGAATCCCGAAACCAAGCCGGCTCCGAGAAGCGGCCGCAACGCCAGAGGCTGTCGTTCTGTCTGCAAAAAATCCTCCGCCTAGATTCTGAAAAATACTGGTCGATTCATTATAAAAGTTGGTGACGGCCAAATCGACCAGACCATCTCCGTTTAAATCGCCAGCCGCCACGCCCATCCCTGCCTGAAACCCGCCCTGGGCATTGGCGGCAACTCCGCTCGTAAATGCGGCTTCTTCAAATTGCATTTTGCCACGATTGATAAATAAAAAATTGGCGGTGGTGTCGTTGGCAACAAAAATATCGATAAGGCCATCTTCATTAACATCCACGGCAACAACGCCCAGGCCACGGCCATCAGTATCAGCCGCTGCAACACCGGAAATTTCACTGACATCCGTAAACTTTCCGCCATCATTTCGGAAGAGATGGTCTTTTAACGCCGGAAAATCACGCGGGCGGCAGTCATAGCTATTTGGCTTTTTCGGATCAATACAGGGATAGGCTTTACCTTCAATCCATTCCATATAATGACAGACGTAAAGATCAAGATCGCCATCGTTATCAAGGTCAGCGAATGCGGCAGAAGTGGGCCAGTCACGGTCGCCGGCAAGGCCGAATTTAATCGTCACATCTTCAAACGTCCCATCACCACGATTTCGCCAGAGAGCGTAGCTGCGCCAGCGGGTGATAAAAAGGTCTCGAAAACCGTCGTTGTCAACGTCGCCCACGGCTACCCCATGGCCAAACCCTCGCGTAAGCTTATCAATACCGGCTTTTGTAGTGACATCCTCAAATTGGCCACTTCCCAGGTTTTGAAAAAGGCGATCGCCAGTATTCGGCTTGGCCGGATCAGGCGGGAACTGGCCACTTTGTATGGCGAAAACGTCTTCAAGTCCATCATTATTGAAATCGATCAGTCCAACACCGCCTGCCGAACTCAGTGGTGGTGTCAATTGACCAGTATCGGAATTTATAAGATGGATGAACCGA
>JBILGL010000223.1:0-6890 GCA_044351075.1 Isosphaeraceae bacterium
AGACTTGCTGGTGCAGCTCAAGACTGCAGGAATTGATGCAACGATTATTTCTGACTGCCCTTACGTCAATGATCCCGGCATGGGCTACACCAAGCCCTGGGGCGAGTCGATCATTGTTCGAGGCTCAGGTTACGATGCATGGTGCAAGCCCACCCCCGGCGATGTTGACTGTACTGCCGATCCTGATTTCCCGCTGCCAGCTCGCGACGACGAGCATTACAAAACCTGGCGTGACCGCTGGAACCATTTGCTGCGAAATCGCCTTCGCACGAATCGGTTGGCGGATGAGTCGCAAACCGGCGTCGCTCAGGTGGTACACCATGCCCAAAAATGGCTGGAATCAAGGACGACCGATAAGCCGTTTCTGCTCTGGCTGGATATTTTTTGCCCGCATGGGCCATGGGATCTGCCGCTGAAGTATTGTGATTATTACGTTGCAGAGCGTGCCGAAGAGTTTGATGTGCATGAAACGGGCGACCTGCTTCTGGCCGAAGCGACCGAAGCCAAGGCTGTGAGGGCTTTGGTGGACGTGCCAGGTGGCTTTGTGGGCGAAGTGATCAGCGAAGACGAGCTGCTGCGACTCCGCAAAACTTATGCCGGGGCGGTGACGATGCTCGATACATGGCTGGGGCGGCTGCTTGATCAGATCGAGGCTGACCCTCGCTATGCCGATGCCGTGGTTGTTTTTACGTCGGATCAGGGCGAGCCACTGGGCGAACATGGGTTTGTGCGCCGACCAGTGGCCACAGTGCATGAAGAGCTAGCCCACACGCCGTTGGTGGTGAAGTGGCCGGGTTCTACCGATTTCGGCCAGCGCAGGCGAGGGCTGGTGCAGTCGGTTGATCTGCCGGCAACGATCATGCATGCGCTGGGTCAGCCTGTGCCGCCCGGCTGGCATGGCCAAAGCCTGAAGACGATGATCGACGACCCCGAAGCAACGATTCGCGACCATGCCCTGATTGGCATGGATGCCGAAGTTTTTGGCTATCGCACGGGGCAGTGGCTGCTGGTGGAACCGGCCGAGGCGGATGTGTCTGACGCTGAAGCTGAGAATGACGATGCTGAAAATCGGCCAATGCTATTTGTGAAGCCGGATGATGTCTGGGAAAAAAGCGATGTGGCGTCGATGGAAGAGGATGCGGTCGCGACTCTTTCAGGCAAGCTCCAGCAGGCACTTGATCAATTAACAAACGCTGAATAATTTCAATTCTTATTCAACGAGTAACAAATCCGACGTGGACCAAAACAGATGAAGTTTCAATTACATGTTTTTTTGTGCGGTATTTTTGCATTTCTTGGCATCCAAACATTGTCAGGAGAAGAATTGTCGATTCGGCGACTGCCTGACGGTTATCTTCAAATTCGAAACGAAGCCGGAGTTAATATGTTGTTAATTCAATCGGACGCTGAAAGCAAAGTTCCAAAGCCTTTGCAAACTCAGCCAGTCTTTGTTTTGGGCACCGATTTCAATTCGGTTTTAGTTCAGGCAGTTGAAACTAAAGGCTCTAAAACCATCAGGCCAAAAGAAGATGCAGAAATACCATCAGGAGCGGTTTTGGTTGAGTCTGTGCTGATAGGCAAAAAGAAAGCTGGGATCAGACTGAAGTCAAAGCGGGCAAATATCATCATTGCATCGATCGATGTTTTGTCAGATCAAAGCTTTCTGACGACCCAGCGTGACGAGAATATTGATTTGCTTATCATGACCTTTCGCGAAGGGGCGAAGCTTGACACGGCAAGAATCAATTTATGGGTCAGTTTAATCAAGACTCGCCAGATTGCTCTCAATCCACTTGGGCCATTCTCTGAAGCTGAGATGGTTAAATTCTATCGATCACTGCCAACAAAGCGTGTGTTACCCACCGCTATTTTGCCCATTGTTGAAATTCCAAACAACAGACTTCAATTTGGCGACAGGCAGGTTTTTCTTCTCAAGGCATTGAATTGAATCATTCGGAAAAAACGCCTTCTGCTCAAATTCAAGAGAGAAGCCTGATTGCTTCCCTCATTGCCAATGAATTTTCATTGTATCTGTTGCGGAAAAGTCAAATGGCCTAGCCAAATTGACAAACAGATTTCATTTGCGACGATTACCGAAAAATGCCTTTTTGTTTGGGATCTTCACGCCTGCCGTCTCCGCCACTGGCGGGCTGGCAATGAAACCAGTTGGTTTTATCGACATGGCCTGTAGGCCGGTCGAACTACTTTCTGTCATAACACTCGCGCTACTCGATAATTGTGATGGCGGAATGGCGACATAAATCGTCTGGCTCGGCCGCAGCCAGTAAAGCTGCATAACCGCTCTATTTGTATTTTCAAAGTAATCGACCTGGATATTGGCCTTTTCGCCTGCCGCCAGATAAATTGCCCGGCTGTAATTATAAGTTGCATTATGAGGCCGCCAGTTATCAATTTGCAAAACGCCATTGACCCAAACCCGAATGGCATCGTCACTCAGGCTCCGCAGAAAATAAGCCCCTGCCTCTACCGCTTGCATTTGCCCTGTCCATCGGACACTGAATGTGTCACGACCGATTCGGCTGTCAGGCGAGCCTGTGCCCCAATTGAAATCGATCGTGCCATCGCGACGGGTGAATTTCAGTCCTGTAAAATCACTATTGTCAAAATAATATCCAACCAGTCCCGCCAAATTAGCACTGTCATTATCGGCAATATTAATAGAGCTGGATGCCCGTGCCGAATCGATGGTATAAACACTGCTTGCGGATATTGTAATAGACAGCTGCTCAGATCCTTCGACAAGCGTATCATCAACAGGCGTAATTTGAATCAGTTTGGTTGACTCGCCGGCAGCAAAACTGATCGATGCTGGCAAACCTGTATAATCAGCCGCAGAGGCTGTACCGCCCAGCGTGTATGAAATAGCCAGTGGCTGATCAGTAGCCCCGGTGCGAGTCAGGCGAATTGTGCCTGAAGTCGGCCCCGTTTCGCTGGCGGCGGCGATCACGGTTTCAATTGAAATCTGGGGCAATGCCGGTGTGGTGCTTCCGGCGAAATTGACAATGGCTTTGTATTTAGGGGCTGTATCAATCGTCTGATACATGGATTGCAACGCGCCGAAGGCCCCAAAACTCGTGGGATAAAGCCCGCCCGTCAAGTTATAGTGCGGTAAGAGTTGCAACCCGGCATTCTGAGTTGCATTAAGAAACTGCGTATAAACATCCGTCATGCTTGTACTGTTACCAGCATTGAAAAATGCCTGCTGATAAGCTGCATTCCAGCCGTCAAGATGCGGGCCGCCTTCGTAGGCCAATAGACCGATCGGTCTTCCAAGTATCGTTGAGAGACTATTGGCCAGATTCCGGTGATTTTGTACCCAGCCGGCGGATTGAGGGATATTTCGCACAAGGGCATCCAGAACCTGATCAGCCGTAGTCGATGCGCTGAAGCTCGCCCGGTCGGCGTCCGTCACATACATATAAGCCGCACATGAAATAGCGTCGAAATGGCCGTCCATCTTCGTTGCAATCTGTTCGGCAATCCAACTGTTGGCCTGCTGGCCGGCAACGACTCGTGTCAGGCGATTGGTCTGCCCGGCGAAGACATCGCTCCAGATGTCAAAATCACGCTTAGTTTCCCTGGCGACAAAAGCCCAGCGATCCCCGCCCAGATAAGCATTCTCCGGCAGAGCAAGCTGCTGTGTGACCCATGGATACGCCTCAAAACCCCAGCCTGCATTCCAGAGTTCGTTAGACCACTCGATATTAATTTTCCGGCCCGGCTCAAGCGTGTCTCGCACTTGCGTGGCAAAATTCCTGACAAACATATCATCAGCGGCATAAGGCATATTGAACCATGCATCGGCGTCAAGCGTGTTACAAAGTTCAATCATATATTCAAGTGCCACCCCATTACGAAAATCGCCTGATTGCTGGGTGGCATAGTTGTAAGGCCTGCGCTGGGACCATGCCGTGACATCCGTCGAATTTGTCTCGGCCCAGTCCATAAACCTGAGGGTTTTAAAAGGAGCCAGCTTCTGCAAAAATGCCGGATGAAACGGTGAAAATGCCGCCCCCGGCTGCCAAACCTGCCCGGCAAAACTCTGGCCATTGTAATCAGGCATCCACACATGCACATTCCGCACCGGGTTTGTGCTGCTCATGTCGGCAATTTTCATGTAAATGCCATCGGTGCTTGGTGTCACATTCAGCAGGGCGTAGTTCTTGCCTGTGGCCGTCACACCCTGTTCCGTGACTCGTGCGGCAAAGCCAAAAGATACAGTGCCCGAGCCTTCCCATTCCGCACGGTAAATTCCAGCAGAATAAGCGGTTCCAATATCGCGAAACATCAGCGTGCCAAGCCTTTGCCTGATAACCTGGCCACTGGAATTTGTCCACTGGTTGAGCCCTGTTGGCCAGCCTTCTGCATTGACATTGACTGTGCCGCCACCTTCCCAGGATTCCTGTCCGGTAGCGGTGTTATAAGCATGGCTGATCCACGGGCGCGAGCTTTTAAAGGCGTCGGTAAATGTCCATGCCGGGCTCCAGTCAACCACTTGTTCGAGGTTTACGCCGATGGACATTGTTGATGCCTGCACCAGGCGGCTTTCGAGATTTTCTGACCACAGCGCAGTCTGTTTTCTGGATCGTTTTGCTCGCGATGATTGATTATCTGACAACAGACGCAACTTCTGCTTCAACCCAGAAAACATGCCCAGCCCCGCTATGTTTGCTTTGGTAGTGGTGTATAGATATATGTTCGACGAATCACGAAAAGATCGTCCGCATTGCCCGCTGAAATCAAGAAGAACAGGGGCAACCTTTGTGCGATTAATTTCTGAAGATGTGAACCGTCAAAGTCTGTAGCAGGAGACGCCAGAATTTTCCGCCAGATTTTTTTCGAGAAATCATCAATAAACAGAGAATTAATCTCTCAAGTCACTCAAGAATTCTGTCACGGCAATAATGACAACCACGAGAATTGCTCTCGCGATGAAATTTAATCATCCTCATAAACAAAATTCAGTTCAAGCGATGTCAGCATGGCGACTACCACATCGGCGTATGATACCGACGAATCGCCAATTTCCACGTTAGACCACTGCCCCTGCACGAGCATGCCGCCATCAGGGGTTTGGATTGCACGCAAAAGGCCGCTGATCGGGAAATCAAGGCTGATGAAGTCAAGGTCATAGCCACTTGCAGGCAGACCATCAATCGAGGCTTCGGTCGCCGCATGGGCCAGCCCCTCGTATTCGCCCTTCATGGCCGCCAGTGCCTCATCCAGAAGCACTTCCGGCGAAGAGTCGGTAAGGATGCTGATCGTGAGCCACGCCATGCCGCCGGGGGCCTCGATTTCAACCATTCTGTCCAGCTCGTCGCCCGACTCTTCCACCGTCCAGTTAGGCGGATAAAGTACGCGGAACATCGGGTCGTTATACTGGCCGCTCATGGGTTCGCTCTGATTCGTCTGGGTATGATCAGCTTCTGCCGCCGCTGGTGAATTGGGTTGAACAGGAACTATCGTCCGGTTTTCGCATCGCAGCCGTCAAGACGAAGATAGCTGAATCGCCTACGAAAAATTCATCATTTATGTTATTTTGAAAAAGATCAGAGAAAAGATGCAAAGCGAGTTGCTTTGCGGCAAAAAACGCTCAAAACAGGTTTTTCCATGCGGATTTTATCAGGCATTCAGCCATCGGGTGCCCTTCACATCGGCAATTATCTGGGTGCCATTCAGCAATATATTGCACTTCAGCATGGCAACCAGGCCTATTATTTCGTGGCTGATTATCATGCGCTGACGAGCGTAAGAAGTGCCGAAACGCTGCGAGGTTTTGTGCGCGACGTGCTGCTGGACTTGCTCGCCCTGGGGCTTGAGCCGGAAAAAGCCACAGTATTTGTACAGTCAGACGTGCCTGAAACCGTCGAGCTGGCCTGGCTTCTGACAAGCGTCACGCCGATGGGCTGGCTGGAAAAATGCGTGAGTTACAAGGATAAAATCGCTCAGGGAATTCCTGCGGAGCATGGTCTTTTTGCCTATCCAGTGCTTCAGGCGGCCGATATTCTGCTTTATGATGCGGATGTGGTGCCTGTCGGGCAGGACCAGAAGCAGCACCTCGAGATTACGCGTGACATTGCAGAGCGGTTTAACAATGTTTATGGTAAGTCAGAGCCTGTATTCAAGCTGCCTGATGCCAAGATTCTGCCATCGGTGGCTGTCGTGCCCGGCCTTGATGGTCGTAAGATGTCTAAAAGTTATGGTAATACAATTGAAATTTTTGATGAACCCAAAACCATCGAAAAGAAATGCAAACGCATCGTGACAGACAGCACACCCATGGCCGACCCGAAAAACCCGGAATCGTGCCCGGTTTTTAACCTGTTGAAACTTTTTGCCACCGAAGAAGAAACGCAGCAGTGGGATGTGCGGTATCGTGCCGGCGGCATGGGTTATGGCGACGTGAAAAAAAGGCTGGCTGAGCTGATTATTGAGCGATTTGCCCCAGCGCGAGACTTGCGAGCCCAGTGGGCGGCAGATCCAGTGAAACTGGCGGAAGTGCGGCAGGCAGGGGCCGAACGGGCCAGAAAAACGGCCCGGATCGTGCTTGACCGGGCCAGAAATGCATGCGGTCTTGGCTGATTTCAATTCAGGTTATGGTCCCGTTTTGAAAACAAGCAGATAAGGCACGGCGGGCAGGCCAGTATTGTCCTTAAAATTTTGGAGGTTCGCCGTATTGAGCCATATGGCATACGTCCTGTTTTTCTCCAGCTTCACAGGCAAAATGGCAGTTTTTTGATCGGCGTCGAATCGAATCGGGCGAGTTTTGTCGATCTCGGGAAACGATTCGTCCGTGAGCTTGCCCCACGACCAGCTCTGAGCCATCATCGGCTTGGAGAAGACGACTTTGATCTCGGTCAGACTAGCGT
>JBILGL010000222.1:0-6890 GCA_044351075.1 Isosphaeraceae bacterium
AAGATGTTTCCCAGGTGTTTCACCCCTGGCTGGTATGCTACGACCCGTTGGGGCTGGGGAAATTTAGATGTATGGAATTATATATATATATATATATATGCGTCTATCTGAAGCAGGGTGGGCTTGCTGCCCGCTTTCACAGATTAATAAATATCTCTCACGGAGGCACAAAGTCACGAAGAGGAGATAAAGTTTCCCAAGGGTTTCACCCGTGGCAGGTATGCGACGCCCCTTTGGGGCTACTATGTTCAGGGGATTTGGCACAATAAATCGTGTCCTACGACAGAATTAAGACTTTACGTTTCTTTCATCTGAAGGAGGGTGGGCTTGCTGCCCGCTTTCCCAGATTAATAAATATCTCTCACGGAGGCACAAAGTCACGAAGAGGAGATAAAGTTTCCCAAGGGGGTTCACTCCTGGCTGGTATGCGACGCCCCTTTGGGGCTAATATGTTCAGGGGATTTGGCACGATAAATCGTGCCCTACGACAGAATTAAGACTTTACGTTTCTTTCATCTGAAGGAGGGTGGGCTTCCAGCCCGCTTTCCCAGATTAATAAATATCTCTCACAGAGGCACCAAGCCACGAAGAGGAGATAAAGATGTTTCCCAAGGGTTAGACCCGTGGCAGGTATGCGACGCCCCCTTGGGGCTAATATGTTCAGGGGATTTGGCACGAAAATTCGTGCCCTACGACAAATACAATACCATTTCTATAAGACGTTTCCAGCTCGTTTTATCAGAATACCGAAAGCCAAAATATAAAATTGTCACGATAAATCGTCACATACGACAAAAGAGGTTCTGCCGCCAAAGACAATTCCGGATCGTAAAGGCAGATAAGACCTGCAAAAAAATAATATCTGGAAAAACCAGCGTGTCAGGATTTGATTTCAAATTTCGCTCTGGCCTGCTTGATTCGTGAGCTTGACCCAGACCTGATCAAGATCATCGACTTTCGTAGGATATATTCCGACAGGCCTGGTTTTATCGGTACGACAATGGCCGGTTTTGATATTAAACTTCCAGCGGTGCAGGGGGCATATCACGTCATCGCCCATAAGCCAACCAAAAGCGAGTGGCGCTCCGGCATGCGTACAGCGCGAATCAATCGCATAAACCGAGCCTTCATGCAGAAAAAAGGCGATCATGCGGCCGTCAATTTCAATTGCTCTGCCCCGGCCTTCTGTCAGATCGCTGCAGCCACAGGCCTGATACCACTGCGAATCGGCAAGGTCGGGGAAGAGCCAGCCCTGCGAATTATGATCGGAATTCGACATAAAATTTTACGAGCGTAAAAAAGCCGGTCAATGGTGATGGCCGTGTTCATGCTTGTGGCCATGGCTGTGATCGTGCGGATGATCATGATGATGCATGCCGCTCGACTCAGGTGGCTGGGCGGCGGCCAGCACCAGCTTGCCCATCTCCACGCCCTTGGTGCCGATCAGGCTATCGGCCAGCAGACGCACTTCCCGGGCACGCCCACGAAGGAGTATGACTTCAAGACAGCGGCGATGGTCGAGATGAACGTGTGTGGTGGTGACGACTTTTTCCAGATGTTCGTGCTGTAGCTCGGTCAGGCGGTCGCCAATCTGGCCTGCGTGGTGGTCGTAAATCAAAGTGACCACACCCATGGCGGGCTCGTCGTCCTTGGCCACCGCTTCGGCGATCAGGGCCGATCGCATCAGCCCCCGCACGGCTTCGCTGCGGGTCGGGTAGCGATGTGTCTGACAATAGTCATCGAAGCGTTCCAGCAGCTCGCCGCCGACCGCAACACTGAACCTGACCAGCGGCTCTCGTGATGGCTCGGCAGACATGGCTGAAGTGGCTCCAGAGCTTTTCTTACAACGACTTCAAAAAAACGCCACACCCAGAAAGTGAGCATGGCGGCTGAAGCTTTTGATCCGATCAATCAGACGGCGACGACGTCCGTCCACTTGCCGTGCTGGGCCGAGCTGGCCACGGCCGCTTCGATGAAGTTCATGCCGGCCACGCCGTCGACGATGCCGGGCAGGTGGTATGGCTTGGGGCAACTTTCGCCGCGCTGGCTGCGAATGGTCCATTCCAGCGTGCGGTGCAGGTTGGCCAGGGCCTCATGAAAGCCTTCCGGGTGGCCTGAAGGCGTGCGGAGATAGGGCTTGATTGAGTCCGGGAAGTAGCCATATTCAGCCCCCAGCCGATAGATATGCACCGGCTGGCCGCCAGCATAGTGCTTGAGATTGGTGTGGTCAGTGTTTGACCATTCAATCGTGCCCTTGGTGCCGCTGATGCGGAAGCCGTTGTCGTTCTGGGCACCAATGGTGATCTGGCTGGCCGCGATGGTGGCAATGCCGCCGTTATTAAGCTCGGCCAGAACGGTGAAGTCGTCGTCGAGCACACGGCCACTTACAAACGTCTTAAGCCTTGCTGAAACGCGAACAGCCGAAAGACCGGCCACAAAGCGAACGAATTCATAGGCATGGGTGCCGATATCGCCGCCGCAGCCTGATGCGCCTGAGCGTTTGGGGTCAACCCGCCACGAGGCCTGCTGCTGGCCTGATTCTTCCAGCTTGGTGGCCAGCCAGCCCTGCGGATACCAGGCTTCAACCTTGCGCACTTCGCCGATGCTGCCGCCCTGAACCAGCTCGCGGGCGAGCATGACCATTGGATAGGCGGTGTAGGTATAGGCGACGATGAAGGGCGTATTGTTGGCTTTAACCACTTCATGCAGCTTGCGGGCTTCGGCGACTGTTAATGTCAGCGGTTTTTCGCAAAGCACGCCGAAGCCATTTTCAGCAGAGGCTAGGGCAGGGCCAAAGTGTTCGTGGTTGGGGGTAACGATGGTGGCATAATCCATGCGGTCGCCGGCTGCGCGGGCGGCTTCGCCTTCGATCATGCTTTTCCAGTCGCCATAGCCACGGGTGAAGAAAAGTTCTTCGGCAGCGGCGATTGATTCCTGCGGGTTTGATCGCAGGGCGCCGGCGGTGAGCTCAGCGGAGTTGTCTATAAGAATGGCAGAGCGGTGCGGCTTACCAAAGAAATTCCCGGGCCCGCCGCCACCGACCATACCGACCTTCATTTTGGAACGTGCCATGTTTAGAGATTCTCCCAGATGGAACTACTCGCTGTTTTGAATGATTTGCGATTCTGGTATCTTGCCGCGAGACTGGTCACGATGCAAGACCCATGAATCCAACCGCCGGTTTTTCTCCGATTATTAAACGGAGATGATCAGGTGAACCAGGTTAAAAATCATTGGCATGTCAGGACGAACTGGAATGGCGTCTCGTTTTGTTTTATCTAATTTCATACTAATTAAAAAGTTAACCGCAAAAAACCAAACCAATGAGACAGCTTCTCTCTTGTTCACTTTTGATGATGAACGCATCGTAATCAGGTCAAACCATTTGGACTATTTAAGGGTAGCATGAAGCTGCAAAACAACAGACTTGTTCAAAAAGAGCATCACTGATCGGAAATTTTAAAAATCAAATGATCCGTAAATAAGCTAAACGTTTCAAATAAGCAACCATATGCATTGTTTTCCAAGAATAAAAATATTCGGTGGTGTTTTGTTAGGTTTGATTCGTTAAACTCTGATTTGTTGAACAACGACTGCTGACTGAAAATTCAGTTAGTATCTAATTCCGCTGATTTGATGAGGTATTTCTCGATATGAAACGTTATATTCTGCTTAGTTTGATAGCCATGGCCGGCACATTGTGTGCTCCAGTCCGTGCTGATTTTAACGCAATATCTCAGCCATCTGTTGGTTACACATCAGCCACGACTCTGATGAATATTGGTGTGTTCAGCAACGGAACGACGTTGAATGCTGTGACGGATGGTTTTCAGACCATGTCGTTCAGTACTACGATGACAAAAGCTGAAGTCCCGTCGGGTGGCTGGGGATCGTGGGGCTCTCCACCGGATACGGAATCATCTAACCCGGCAGTGCTCTTTCAGACAACAACGAATACACTAACCATTCAGCTCGCTGTCCCATCCACGGTGTTTGGTTTTGAGCTTGAAGGTACCAACCTTACAATCAATCCGTTTCAGGTCTCCTTTTTTCAGGGAGCCACTCTGGTCGGTACAATCACTCGCTCTGTGAATGGTTCTGGTGGTGCCCTGCTTTTTGCCGGAAGCACCACAAATCAGCCTTTTACCCGTGCTGTGATCCTGAATACGGACGGGCTGTCTAACGGATTTGCTCTCGCCCAGCTACGATACTCTGTTGCCGCCGTTCCTGAGCCGGCAAGCATTGCCATGATGGCACAGGCCATCGGTGCTGTTGCGTTTCTGGGATGGCGGAGAAGCCGTAAAGCTAAGGCTTAAATCTTTTTCACTCCCTTTTCTTTCTGTTCAATACACTTGCTGGCGGATTACTATTCCCGCCAGCTTTTTTTATTATTTTTCAACCATGAATTTAGAATCAAATCAGACAGAAAACCGGATATTTCTTTCTTTTTGCTGCATTTCGGCCGCACTTCCATGACAGCAGGCTAAACCGAAACGCAAGTGAGCAAATTATTCTGAGTAATCTATCCTTTTTTTATCCCTCGCTAGCGCTCTTTGAAGTTGCGCTTTTTGAGGTATCTATTTTCTTTGCGGCTCCAGAGGAGCCGGCTATGAATAGTTATGGCCTCCGGCCATCGATAAGAATAGGCATTGTAATTTCAGGCTCCAGAGGAGCCGTCTATGAATAGATATGGCCTCCGGCCATTTAAAAATCCTATCAAATCCTGGGATTTCAGCAAATCGACGATACAAAAGCGCAACTTCAAAACTAGCGCTTTGGGTTAGCCTTGTTTTTAGTAATGTGGATTACTGGAAAAATTCCCAAAGGTCGTGTCAACTGCGGTTTTCTCTCAGATTTGTGTTTAATTATCAAAATAAACAAAAAGATCCGCACTCTCTGGCGATAAATCTCATGGCAACGCTTTAAAAAACCTGGTGATTTCAGTCGAGACTCTGAACTCTGGCAATCTGGCGTGCTCTTTGATAAGGTGAAGGAATCCTGCCTGAATTGGCCATTAAACCTGGCCCAGCTTTACCATCCCACCAGATCAATCGGGAAAGCATTCATGACCACTCATTCCAAGACCAAAATGCGAGTCGGTAGTTTTGTCGCCTGTCTCTTTTTGCCTGCGTTGCTGGCGCTGGCTGATCCACCGACGAAGCCCGCCCGCGTGATTGAAGGGCACACCGACCCGGTTTATGGTCTGGCCTATACTGCCGACGGCAAATACCTGGTGAGTGGCGCATTTGACAAAACGGTGAGAGTGTGGGAAGTGGCCACCGGCAAGGAAACCAGCAAGCTGGAAGGACACACCGACCTTGTTTTAACAGTGGCCATCAGCCCCGACGGCAAGAAGATTCTTTCTGGATCGCTCGATAAATCGATCAGGCTCTGGGACTTCCCCGGTCTTGCCGTTGCTGCGCCCGCCCCGGCTGCGGCCAAACCCGCTGAACCTGCCAAAAAAGAGGAAGCCAAGAAGGCTGAAGTGAAGAAGGAGCCGGAAAAGAAAGTTGAAGCCAAGAAAGCTGAGGCGAAAAAAGCCGAAGTAAAGAAAGAGCCGGAGAAGAAAACCGATGCCAAGAAGGCTGAGCCGAAGAAAGAACCCGAAAAGAAGGCTGCCCCTGCGGCACCTGCCGCACCAGCGGGCCCAGTGGTTCTTAATGGTTCGGGCGGCAATGTTTACAGCGTGAGCTTCTTCCCCGACGGCAATCGTGCGGTGAGTGGTGCGGCGGATAAAGCAGTTCGACTTTGGGACTTGCAGAAGAAGGCAGCGATCAAGGCCGTGGAGAAAGCAGCTGAGAATACGATTTATAGCGTGGCCGTGAGCCCGAAGGGCGACCTGGTGGCCACGGGCGGCGACGACAAGCTGGTGAAGTTTTTTGAACCAGCCGAAGGCAAGGAACTGCGTAAGGCAACAGGCCACGGGGCAGCGGTCTATTCAGTGGCTTTTGCGCCTGATGGCACAAAACTGGCCTCAGGGTCGGTCGATAAAACGATTCGGATCTGGAATGTGGCTGATGCCAAAGAGCTGGCCAAGCTGGAAGGGCACCCGGACGACATCTATGCCGTGCAGTTCAGCCGTGATGGCAAGCTGCTGGCCTCTGCCGGATATGGCGGCAATGTGATTGTGTGGGACACCGCCACCAACAAGGAAAAGCAGCGCATCAAGCTGCCGGTGGGCATGCAGGCCTATTCCGTCATCTTTGCACCCGACGGCAAGCAGGTGGCCGTGGCTGCTTCTGATTCAAAGATTTATTTCTTTGATGTGAAGTGAGCTGATGAATCCGACAAAAATCCCGCTGGAACTCCGGCGGGATGGGTCGGGTAGATTTTTTTATTATTCTGACAAAGTATGAAATAAAACACTTGACAAGGGATTTGCCAGGTGTGACCATAATTTAGTGTTGATGTTAAATTCAGAAGTCTATTCGTCAATTTTTGAGTCTCTGGGCTTTGTATATCGCCGAAATTTTCAGCCTCTTGATTGAATGGAGAAGAGACCGATGAAATATCGTGCATTGCTGCTGACGGTCGCTTCTGGCGTGTTTCATTCCAATTTTGTCAGCACCAGTGCAGAGGCTCAGGCGGGCAATACACCGACTGCCGTAAAAGGCAAGGAGAATGCGGCGAAGGGGCGGTATTCACAGATTCTGGATGGCCCGAATCTGACCAGAAAGGCCGTTCCCTTTCGTTTTACCGGTAAAGGGGCCATTCCGATCAATTTTGTGCTTGATCAATCATCAGGCGAGAAGAAGCCGCTGAAATCGCAGGCGATGGTGATTGTTTATACGGCCAGGGGGTCAAACAGGCGATCGATTGGCGAGATTGTGACAATCTGGAAGTCGCCGGTGATGACAACCGAAGCCAATGTTGAAAAAAAGATTCCGGTT
>JBILGL010000224.1:0-6872 GCA_044351075.1 Isosphaeraceae bacterium
GGCCAGGGCTTGACTCTGGCGTGTTGGCCGCAGTGCGGGGAGCATCGGCGGCTGGCTGGGTATCGACAGGAACTGTATTCACGGCATTGATTGCACTGGGAGCAACCGTGGAAGGCAGATCAGCAGGTGGCAGAACTGTGCCGACAGCCGAGCCAGGAACTGTGACGTTGGTCACGTTCGGAACCGAAACGCCGTTAACTGGCATTTCCAGGTCAATCGCACCAAGTCGAACGATCGCCAGGATGGTACCGCGACGATCGGCTTCAGCGACCGGGTCAACGCCTGGCTCAAGACGTGTGGAGACAAGAGTCTCAACGCCGGCGATTGCCAGTTCCTGATACTTTGGATCAGGCAGGTAAATGACCTTGGTCACGAAGTTGCCTGAGCCCACCTGATCAAAATCCTCTTCCGTAAACTGAATCGGAATCGGGTTGTGTGTCAAGTAGGCGTCCGTCACTGGAGTGGACGGAGCGACTTCGATCGTCGGGTAAAGGCTCAGTGCCTTGCGGCCCGGGATATTCGACAACTTCAGGCGATAGATATAGCCCTGGTTGAAATTGTAACGGGCGGGAACAGTCAACTGATTGTTGACATAAGTTCTTTCGCCTGTTGGTGTTGAAATCTGCCAGCCGATAGTCATGGCGGCGGGATCAACGAAATAGAGCTGGCTACGGGTGTTCGGGAAACGGCGACCCGCAAACGGATCAGCGGCCCCCGGGCCAGTCATACCAGCGGCCATGACAGGACCACCCGGCGGGATGGGCCCATTGGCGACAGCGTGTGCTCTATGAAACTTCAGATTGCCCACATGCGGTTTGCCCAACTCGTCAGCATTGACGGTGGCCACCGCCAGGAGCAGCAGACCCAACTTTTTCATGCTTCCCTCCTGGATCAATGAGTCAAGTGCCATGATATTGGCACGTTAACCCCAAATCCAACCCATCCTGGACTGGAACAATTCGCCACACTGACACCAGCCTGGTTTGGCATTCCCGGCTCATCGACCAGTCTGTAACAAGCCAGTCGATCTTGCGTCATTGGACGTTCAAAGTTATCATCGACCTTAAAAGCCGTTCCCTTGAGCGTTTTCGTCACAGGCGAATCATGCGATATATTTGGATGTCTCGACAATACCGGTTTTTACCGAATAATTCCGTTTTCGATCGTAGTCGAAAACTTTTTGCAATATCGATTCTGCTGGCATCCGCCACGTCAGCATCAGGCCAGTTCCAAACTCAGCCTGCTGCAACAAAACCAAGTGCACCTCCCGGCTCAAGCCCACCGGCATTCAAAGTCGAAACCGACCCATCCAAAGCCGCCAGGGAAGAACCACCGACTGAAGCGGAAAAATTCATTGATCAGTCTGTTACGAAAGTCAGAGCACTTAAATCCATATCAGCAGACATTACCCAGACGGCAGAAATACTCGGCCAGAAATTTGAACTGAAGGGCCAATATCTTAAGGACGCCAACCAGAAAGTCCGCCTTCAGCTCACACTCAGTGGCCTTGAATCAGCCACGGGCAGCATGCTGCAAGTTTGCGATGGCGATATGCTGTGGGATGTGCAGCAGGTCATTGACAGCCAGTCGTATCGTAAGCGGAAAATTGGCGAGATCATGACCAAGCTCAACGACCCGCGTATGGACCCGACCATTCGTGAGCAGATTATCGCCCAGCTCGGTTTTGCAGGCCCCGAATCTTTGCTTCAGGGACTGCGTAAGGCGATCAAGTTTGATTCAATGACTGATGACACGCTTGATGGCGAGAAAGTTGTTGTCGTTCAGGGTGAGTGGAAAGATCGCTCGGCCCTTGTTGCCCCGGGTCAACCCCCTCTGCCGATGAATGCCCCTCTACCAGCCTATGTGCCTTCGATCGTGAGGGCTTGGATTGGTAAGGAAAATGGCTGGCCATACCAGATACGGCTTGTGGGCCGGGCCCCTTCCGAAATCAATCTGAACCAGGCACAGATTGGCCCGGATGGTCGCCCCATTCGCCGCCCATCCGTTGGGCCGAAAGTCGTCCCATCGACGATCACATTGGCCTATTCAAATGTGAAGTTGAACCCAGTCCTCAAACCAGAACAATTCGCTTTTACCGCCCCACCTTCCATGGCCAATCAGGTGGCAGATGATACTCAGGAGTTTGTGACAATCCTGACAAGATTTCTGGATGATGCCGAGGCCCGCAAACGAGCTGCTGGTCTGGGTGATTCTTCACTGAAGCAATCAATCAGCATCCCCAAACCAGCTCAATCTCCCTCAGAAGCACCAGCACCTCTGCCGGCACCTGTTGCTCCAGCCACAAAGGCTGCCCAGCCCGCACCGACAGTCACACCCCAGCCCAAACCATGACGCCATTTTATCCTGATGCATTCTCCAAAGGGAAAGGATCCTTCTTTCCCTTTTAATTTAAATGAATTTTGACTTAACTTCTGATTTGAAAAGAGCCTGAATGCGATGGCCGATCAATTGCAGGAACAAAATCCCACAGCAGAACCTACTTCTGAGCAAGTATCTCAGGTTATTGATATTAAAGAAGTTAAACCAGATTTTGT
The DNA here is from genome assembly GCA_044351075.1 of Isosphaeraceae bacterium. Lineage (GTDB taxonomy): Bacteria > Planctomycetota > Planctomycetia > Isosphaerales > Isosphaeraceae > QWQI01. The sequence continues at coordinate 2,556 of JBILGL010000224.1, forward strand.
GCCATTGACAGCCAGCAGTTCCACGCGAGTGCTTGGCCTTGATGCCGTTCGAGGCTTTGCGCTGCTGGGCATATTGATGCTGAATATTGTTGATTTTGCCTGGCCAAATCAGGCATACGACTCAGTTCGGGCACTTTATTACGTGCCTGAATCAATCGGCAGCCTGCCTGATAAAAATGTTGATGAAGCGAAGAAAAAAGATAAAGACGAATGGAAATGGCTGGAATCTCCAAAGCCTGACCTGAAAAGAGCTTACCCCGGTGGACAGGTGCGTGTCGCGGCCGTGAACTCAGCATGGGACACCGCCGAGTGGGCATGGGCTAATGTCTTTTTTGCCAATAAGATGCGCACCCTTTTCTGCATTATGTTTGGCGCCGGTATGATCTATCTCACTGATCGCACCAAAACCAATAGCTGGCGGCATGTCTGGCTCTATTACCGCCGCATGTTCTTTCTTCTCCTTATTGGTGCCGTACATGCCTATCTGATCTGGCATGGCGATATCCTTTTCCTTTATGCCGGTGTAGGTCTCTATCTTTATCCATTTAAGAGACTTAGTGCAAAAAAACTGGCCTGGATCTCGTTTGGCCTCTTCCTGTTTTTCGTGAGTCTGATCTGGGTCGGTGCCGGAGTTATTCATCACATCCAGACACAGGGCCGAAGCATTGAGCAAAGCGTGTTGTCAACATCAGATAAATTATTAAAATCAAATGACTTAGAAGAGAATTCAAAGACTTCGCCGGTTGATGCCCGCCGGCAGTCCAGAGTGGCGGCTATTGATCAGCTTGAACTGGTGAAACGTCTCACGCTCCAGGCGTATCGCTCCATGAGCCGGCGCGATATAGCCCAGCAGCCCGAAGAATTAACGCGTGATATAAGACTCTACAGAGATGGAACTTACTTTAGTCAGGTCAAAGATCGGGCAGGGGAAGTAGTCTGGATGCATGTCAGCGTTCTCACGCCACTGAGTCTTTTGTTTATTGGCTGGCTGATGATTCTCGGCATGAGTCTGGCTAAGACCGGATTTTTTGCAGGTGATTGGAATGTAGAGACTTACAGGTTTTTTGCTTTCCGGCTATTGCCGCTTGGATGGGTCATTGAAGCCATACTCACACTTTCACGCAGCTTTTCTTCCCGCGAATCAATCATTTCGATGGTTGTGGTCATGCCACTTCAGCAGGTGGTAATCCCTTTGATTTCTTTAGGTTACGCATCAGCTATCATTCTGGCGATTCGCTATGACCGTGTGCAGGCCATCACCGGGCGATTGGCCAATGTTGGCCGAATGGCTCTATCCAATTATCTGGCGCAGTCGGTCATTTGCACGTTTCTCTTTTACTCGTTTGGACTTGGGCTTTTCGGCTCGATGCCTCGAGTCTGGCTGGTCGTAGTGGTTTTGAGTGTCTGGGCCGTTGAGCTCTGGTGGAGCCCGCGTTGGCTTGCAAAACATCCGTTTGGTCCGGTCGAATGGCTTTGGCGAAGTCTGACTTATCTCAAAATTCAATCCTGGAACAAACCGGCCTCTTCCGAACCAAATATTGTCTGAGACAAGATTTATCACAATTCTGCTTGAACTTTTTTCCCCGATCTGCTATTTTCGTACCATCAACATGTCCGAAATAACGTGTTGACGGTGCCGGCTGTGGTTTAACACGTTGGCTTCCAGGTCGCCGGTTTGCGAGATCATCTCAGCATCACCGGCCCGTTCAAGCACCTGTAGAGACCGTCGCCGACAAGTTGAAAAGACTTACCTGCTGACAGGATGAGCTAATGTACGCAATTTTTGAAGATGGCAGCCACCAGTATCGCGTGGCTGTGGGCGATGAAATCGTTGTTGACTTTCGCGCTGGCGATCCTGATTCCGAACTGAGCTTTGATAAAGTCCTGCTCGTTGCCGGCGAAGGCGATGCCAAAATCGGCCAGCCAACGCTGAGCGGCGTTTCGGTCAAAGCCTCGATCGTTCGCCAGTTCAAGGATAAGAAAATCATCATCCAGAAGTTTCGCCGCCGCAAGAATCACCGCAAGCGAACCGGCCACCGTCAGCCTCTCACAGCGATTCGTATCACGGCCATCCAAGCTTGATTGAATCGGAATTCTGATACAATTTCACTCCACCGGCGAGGCCCTCGCCGGTTTTTTATATTGATTAACTTCAAGCCCGACAATTACTTGAAATACTGATCAAATGTATTAGTGTAATAATTTATAGTATCTCAATTGACATGACGATAATGATAGAGCAGAATAGATATAAATCTGTTCAGTAGCTGAGTGCTTGTGGAGGATTCGAATATGGCAACTGAAATGTTTAACAAGAAAATTTCTGAGATTTTGGACTCGCATGTGCCATTTATATAACGTTTTCCATGAATGAGAGTTGTATCGATTATAATATTCTGTCTTGAATCATCGTGCCGGCTTTCTAAGATATGAGGAACAGTTGAAGTTTGCCGGAGGGAGTGTGCAAACTTTGTGAAGATTTCTTAAACTGTGGCACCGCTACGAAAGGAATATCTTCCCGGTTCGTTGAATGGATTCTGTGTCTGGCCGGTTTCGCCGGCGGCTGGTTTCGCTATGATTTGAAGACGGAAGTTCGACATCGAAGTTTCTGGGGTTATGATTGCCTGGTGTCGGGAACTCATGGATTTGTGAGGATGTCCCGATGGCAGGCCCGCGGATGCGGTTGAATCTGATGGTTTGGGTTCCGCTCCTGAAACTTTGGAATTTCCACCGAGACTAAGGACTGTTCGGAGAACCTCTGATGGCAAGCGTGGGCGATAAAAAAACAATAGTGAATTCGCGATCAGGCCGCCCGGGTCTTCAATTCGATCGAAAATTCACAAAGCCTGGAGTTGACCCTTTTTCAACTGTTCAGTGGGAAACCCGAACGGCCGCGATCAAGGACGAAAAAGGCACTGTCATTTTTGAGCAGACAGACTGCGAATTCCCGGTGACCTGGAGCCAGTTGGCGACGAATGTGGTCGCCAGCAAGTATTTTTACGGCGAAAACGGCACCTCTGAACGCGAAAAAAGCGTTCGTCAGCTTGTGCATCGTGTCTCACGCACCATGACCGACTGGGGTATCGAAGATGGCTATTTCGCCTCTGACGCCGACGCCCAGGTCTTCTACGACGAGCTGACCTATCTGCTCGTCAATCAATTCGCTTCATTCAATTCGCCCGTCTGGTTCAACGTCGGTCTGTACGATCAGTACGGTATCGAAGGCCCGGCCAACAACTGGCGATGGGATGAAGAGACCCGAACAGTGGTCATGGCCAATAGTGCATACAAATACCCGCAAGGTTCAGCCTGTTTCATTCAGAGCGTTTCCGACGACATGGGCGACATCATGCGTCTGGCCACCAGCGAAGCTATGCTCTTTAAGTATGGCTCGGGCACAGGCACCGACCTTTCGACGCTCCGCTCCAGCCGCGAAAAGCTCTCCGGCGGTGGTCGCCCCTCCGGCCCGGTCAGCTTCATGAAGGTTTATGATGCGATTGCCTCAGTCATCAAGTCGGGCGGCAAAACCCGCCGCGCTGCCAAGATGCAGACTCTCAAGGTCTGGCACCCCGACATCATGGACTTCATCCAGTGCAAAACCAAGGAAGAACGCAAGGCCCATGCCCTGATCCGTCAGGGATATGACGCCAACTTCAATGGCGATGCCTATAGCTCGGTCGCTTTCCAAAACGCCAACCTGACTGTTCGTGCCACCGATGGCTTCCTGCGTGCCGTGGAAAACGACGAGTCGTGGACGACCCGCGCCGTGACCACCGGCAAACCGGTGGAAACAATGAAGGCCAATGACGTGATGAGTGCCATCGCCGAAGGCACCTGGCAGTGCGGCGACCCCGGCATGCAGTATGAAGATACGATTCAGCGGTGGCACACCTGCTCCAACACCGCTCCGATCAATTCTTCCAACCCCTGCTCGGAATTCATGTTCCTCGACGACACGGCCTGCAACTTGGCCAGCCTGAACCTGATGAAGTTCCGTCAGGAAGACGGCACGTTCGATGCCGAACGTTTCCGCGCCGCCTGTCGCGTCTTTATCACCGCTCAGGAAATTCTGGTTGATCGTGCGAGCTACCCGACGGATCGTATCGCCCTCAACAGCCATAAGTTCCGCCCGCTTGGTCTGGGCTTCGCCAATCTGGGCAGCCTGATCATGGCTTCGGGTCGTCCGTATGACTCCGACGAAGGCCGCGACCTTGCCGGTGTGATCACATCGATTATGCACGGCGAAGCCTATCGCACTTCGGCCGAAATCGCCGGAATCGTTGGGCCGTTTGATGGCTATGCCCTCAACCGCGAACC
>JBILGL010000225.1:0-6865 GCA_044351075.1 Isosphaeraceae bacterium
AAATACCCCGGCAGCCAGCCCCGAGCGAATCATCATTGACTCGCCATTGGGGCGACCAGGCTCGCCATTCGGCCGCTAAGACATGATTTAATAAGATCTTGGAGCAAAAGATCAGCCGACTTCGAGACCAAGCTCCTGGCGGGCGGCTGCGATGTCTGCAGCGAAGTGGAACATCTGCTCAAGTTTTGAGACCTGAAAGACTTCCACCACATTGCGTTCAACATTACAGAAAACGATTCGCCCGCCCATCGGCTTGATCGCCCGGCTCAGCGAAAGGAAGCCACTGAGCGCGGCCGAACCGGCAAAATCAACGCCATTCATATCGATGATCAAGTCTTTCAGGCCAGTTCTGGCGGCCATCATCGAATATTTCAAACGCAGGTCGTTGACCGGCTTCGGGTCAAGTCGCAGGCAATCCCAGAATTCGGCAATCAGAACTCCGGCATCTTCCCGAAGCTCCACAGACGGCTTCAACACTTCCTTAAACTCCTTGATTCAGTGGCTATACCAAAAAAGTACCGGCAGCCCGCCGGGCCTTCAGCAGTGTTCAGACTACTGTTTCTTTTAGGAGAGAATGGATGCCACCGTTTCGGTGCCAGCTCTTACCACTGACACCTAATCTATTTTTACGCATCGAATGAGTAAATCCAAAGGAATTCCAAGAGATTTTTTGCTTTTTGCCCCATTTTCATGGAAACCTCAAAATCCATCGGCAAAATTGTTTGACCTTTTCCAAAAATGACTTTTCTGGTTTCATGAGCGATAATTCAAGCAGAGCGTGAAAGATACATATGGCCTGAAACCTTGCCTCAACAATTCGCCGCCGGGAGCCAAAGGGTCATGCTGCACAAGTCACTAATTCATAAAACCTTATCGCTTTTGCCATTGGTTTTGCTCTTCTGCGGCTCTATCGCCCGGGCTCAGGACTGGGTTGGTTCGGTATTCCCCGACCGCACGCACGACTTCGGCACCGTGGCCAAGGGCTCAAAGCTCCGCCACAGCTTTAAAGTCACCAACAGCACCAACAGCACCATTCACATCGCATCGTATGCCACAAAGTGCGGCTGCACCGAGGTTAAGATCGGCGCCGACACCATCCCCCCAGGCACCCAGACGACCATCGAAGCGACTCTCGATACGACCCGTTTTCAAGGTGTCAAAGCGTCAGGCCTCACCCTCACCATCGATCAGCCCGTCCAGACCACCGTTGACCTCAACATGAACTGCTTCATCCGCGGCGATGTGCTTCTCACGCCAGGCCTCATCGAATTTGGGCAGGTGCCACGCACGGCAAGCCCTGCGCAAAGTCTGACAATGCAATATCTTGGCGGAAATCCCGAATTCAAAATTACCGGCTCGCAGCATCTCTCGCCCCGGCTCAAGGTGAAGATCAACGAGCAAAGCCGGGCCGGCGGGCAGGTAACTTACGCCATTAATGCGAACCTGACTTCAGAGTCGAAACTTGGCTTTTACAAGGATCAGATCACGCTCAAAACCAACGACCCGGCCAGCCCTGAAATTCCCGTGTTTGTCACAGCGCAAATTCAGGGTCTGCTCTCAGCATCCCCCTCCGTCATGAATCTGGGCACAGTCGCCAAAGGGGCAAAGCTGGAAAAGACGATCATCCTCAAGGCCGATCAGCCCTTCAAGGTCAATGCAACCAAAGCAGCCAAGGGAATTGTTTCGGCAAATCTTGAAAAGAACGATCAAAGTAAGGCCCTGCAAACACTTAAAATTAATTACCAGGCACCTGATAAACCCGGCCCTGATCACACCGTCCTCGAAATCACCAGCGACATCAAGGACGAGCCTCCTGCCGTCATTCAGCTTTTTGCCACCGTCAGCCAATAAAGCTCAGATATCAAATAAAAATACCCCAACCATTTTTGGCAGGGGTATTTAATGATTCATTGTCAGCCAGAATGATGGCTGATGCCCAAAATCAATGCTGGCCGGAAGCCTGTGGTGAAGCAGCTACAGGAGCGTGAACAGGTGCAGCAACCACAACTGTTTCACAAGCGACAGGGGCCGGAGCACAGGCCTTCTTGTGGAAGAGACCGCCCAGCTTAATACCACAATGCTTCTTCGGGGCTGGTTCGCAGGCCACTGGAGCAGGCTCACAGGCAGGGGCCGGAGCGCAGGCCTTCTTGTGGAAGAGACCGCCCAGATTCAGGTTGCACTTCTTGGCTGGCTTGCATTCAGCCACCGGAGCAGGTGCACAATGAACCACAGGGGCCGGAGCAGCATCACAGGCCTTCTGACCATGGCAACCGGTCATGGCCGTCATCACGGCAACAACAGCAAAGCTAATCATTTGAGGAAACTCCCAGATGTTCTGATCGTTACGATCTTCATTCAGCAGACAAACCGAAACATGCAGCCTTTGCAAAAGATGGCAGGACTACGCATTCCGGACCCTTCATAAGGACTGGGCATAGATTATCGAATTTAACGATCAGGTGAAAAGAAAAATTTTTCCTACTATTTAACGATCGTCAAAACTGCAAGGTTTGAGATGATTTGTTAAAATATTGAAATTAAAGAATTTGAGTGATTTCGTAATGGCCCGGTTCGGTCCTCAAAAAATCGTCCAGATATTCTTGGCCAGCCCAATTCGGAAGCCAGCGATGGCCAACTTCCGATTCCAGAATCTCTCGCGTCTCCCGGCAGATCAATGATTTGCTTCCGCAACGGTAGGCGGCTCCGGCCAGTCAGCTTATCCCTGCTCCTTCGATGAGATCGCAGGAAAAAAATTCTGAACGTTTCCCGAGTTGAATTGACTCAAATCGTGGGCTGGTCGATAATTACTCTGGATAAAAATGCACTATCGCTGAATCAATTGCGTCCCAATTCAACGGATTTGACGCAAATATAAGAATAGTTCAGGGCTGTTCCACCCAACCCCTGCGCTGTTTGATCTACCCGCTCCGTCAAGGGATTCGCCCCATGAAATATATCATAAGACTGCTGGTTCTGCTCATCATTGCCGGCTCGGGGTATGGTCTCTGGCTGATCACAGCTGACATGCGTTCCGATGGTTCATCAAAAGAGCCGATCCAGCTTTTCAAAGTCGATAAGGGCGATATTTTCGTCACGGTCGTCGAAAGCGGCACGCTCGAAAGCTCCGACAATGCCACCGTCAAGTGCAAGGTTGAGGCCGTTCTGGGCACAACCTCATCCCTCGGCGGCCAGCCGATGGCCGGCGGCGGCATGCGTGGTGGCAGCTCCGGTGGTATGCGTAGCGGCGGCGGTGGTATGAGTGGTGGTGGCGGCTCCAGAGGCGGCGGCGGTGGTGGCAGTGGCATGAGCGGGGGTGGGATGAGCGGCGGCGGTGGTGGCAGTAGCGGAGCAATGGGTGGCGGTGCAGGCGGAGCCATGGCAGGTGGTGCCGGCGCGGGTGGTGGTATGACGGGTGGCATGGGCGGCGGTGGTCGTGGCGGCATGGGCGGCGCTGGCGGATCGGTCGTGCGGATGCCAGCTCTAATAAGGCCTCGTATCCGTTCATTCACCTACAACGTTCCCACGTATGTCTCCTCTTTGCGGTCAGTTGGTGGCAGTTCCGGCGGATCTTCAAGAGGCGGGTCTCGCGGCGGTATGAGTGGCGGCATGGGTGGCGGCGGTATGCGTGGTGGTGGTGGTGGCGGCGGCGGCGGTGGCATGATGATGGGTGGCGGCATGGGTGGCTCCACAACCATCATCAAGATTCTGCCGGAAGGGCAGGGCGTGAAGGTGGGCGATCTGGTGGCCGAGCTTGACTCTGCCAAATTCCGCACAGAGCTGGAATCGCAGAAAATTCGTGTCACCGGCGTGAAGAGCGACCTGGAGCAGGTCACCAAAACGCTCGAATCAGCCCAGATTAGTCTCGAAGAGTTTCGCGATGGCGTCTTTCCGCAGGATAAGATGCTCCTGAATCAATACATCGCTCAGGTTGAGCTGCGCACAAATCAATCAGCCAAGACACTTGATTGGTCGGGCGAGCAGGTCAAAAAAGGCATTCGCTCGCTCAATCAGCTTCAGGCCGATGAGTTTGACCACAACAAAAATAAGATCATGCTCGAAGAAGCCATGGGCATGAAAGAGCGGCTCGAAAAATTCACGGCTCCCAAGCTCCTCAAAGAACTCCAGGCCCGCATTGAAGCGGTGCGAACCGATTATTTCGCCATCAAGAACGCCTATCAGCTTGAAGTTGACCGGCAGAAAAAAATCGAGACCATGATCGAAAACTGCAAGCTCTACGCCCCGCGTGAGGGCATCGTGGTCTATGCCAATGAAAGCAATATGTGGGGCCGCACCGAAGCCCAGATTCAGGAAGGTGCCTCCGTGCGTGAAGGGCAGGCCGTCTTCAAGGTGCCAAACCCGAAGCGAATGCTCGTCAAGGCACAGATCAACGAATCCAAGATCAGCTACATCCGTAAGGGGCAGGAAACCCAGATTCGTATCGATGCCTTCCCGGAAAATCCGCTGGATGGCACCGTCACCGAGATCACCGCCATACCCGCCCCGCCCAAGGGTTTCTCTACAGAGATCAGGGCCTATATTGCTACCGTTCAGATCGACACGGGCGGTTTTGACGGTCTCCGCCCCGGCATGGCGGCCGAAGTCACTTTCGACGTTAACAGCAAGGCCGAATCCACTCGAATTCCTGTCGATTCCGTCATGTTCGTCAATGGCCGTGGCTTCGTGGCCGTTGCCGGTGCAGATAACACATTCTCCTGGCAACCGATTGAAATCGGTCTGATGTCAGAGCTTTACGCCGAAGCAAAAAGCGGCCTGACGCCCGGCCAGCAGATCGCCATGGCCCCCACAAAGCTCAAAATCCCGTTGCCAGACCCAGCTAATTATCCCAAACCAGAGCCCAAGGCCGACGAACTCTCAAACGTCACCGTTGTAGCCCCGGTCGAATCACCCGAAGAAGAGCCGAAGGCCGAGGCCCCTGAACAACCGAAGCCCGCCGACGAGCCCAAGCCGCCCACTCTTCCTGAGCCGAAAGACGACTGACTGTCACTCTTTTTCAAAGCCTCTCTGTTTTTGCGCGTCAGCTCTTCTCAGTGAACAAGCACAATCTTCCCCGCCCCTCTCCGCCCGGCATGGGCGAAAGCCGCTTCCGCCTCTGCAAGTGGATAGACCTGCTCAATCAGGCTCTCGACCGGAAAAAGCGACTGGCTGAGGGCTTCAATCGCTTTGGGGAATGGCCCACAGCGACTGCCGACGACTGTCAGTTCATCAATCACAATGCCCGCCAGTGAAAGCTGGTGCGGGCCTTCGATGGTAGTTTTCAGCACCACCGTGCCCCTTGGGCGACAAAGCTCAATCGCCGCTGCCAGCCCTGAGGCATTACCCGTGGCATCCACCACGATGTCAAACGCCTTGGGATATTTGTTTTTCGCATCATCCAGCAGGCTTGTCTGAATATCACCGCCAGCTTTCCTCAGCTTGGCTTCATGCTTTCCAATCAACATGACGTTTCGGCTTTTCGTGGCCAGCACCCAGGCACAAAGTGTGCCCAGCTTGCCATCGCCCAACACGGCCACTTTCATTTCAGGTTCGATGGCGATCTGTTCGGTGATCTGATACGCCGCAGCCAGCGGCTCAATAAAAACGGCGGCCATGTCGGCGATTGAGTCGGGAATGGCGTGGAGATTATGCCTCGGCACAGCCACTTTCTCGGCCATGGCACCATCGTGGCGAAAAATACCCAGCACGGTGCGATTCGGGCAATGGTTCCCCAAGCCACGGTTGCAAAAATCGCACTGACCGCAGGCATTATTGATCTCGGCAGTGAACCGGCGATGCTGGGCGTCAGTCGCCACAAATTCATGGCCCAGCACACCTTCAAAACCCATATAGCCTTTGGCAAGCTGAATATCGGTATCACAAATACCGGCATGGGTCACGTTTAAAACGATTTCACCCGCCCCCGGCACAACCTCCGGCAAATCCGTTCGCAATTTCACATTCTGGCCGCTGCAATAAACCCCGATCATTCGATCCTCGCTTCTCTTGCGATGCTCTCTGGCCTTTTGAATCATCCCATTATGAAATAGTTGGGATTTCTCTTCCACCCTCCACTTTGTATTCCTTAAAATCCGGAAGCGTCCAGGGCAGCTCTGTTTTTTTAATACATTTTATGATTTATCATACCATTAATGATTATATTGTTTTGTGTTTGTAATATGTCATGATTGATCGTGACATATCTTGTTGTATCTTTTATTGTTTTTCGTAGGTCACGATTTATCGTGACAATTCCATTAATGATCTCATATCCAAACGAAACATTCGATGATTCCAAATCATCCAAAACATGGCACGAAAATTCGTGCCCTACGCATTACATCTGTATTATACCTCTGTGTCTTTGTGCCTCTGTGAGATCATTTCCCCCACTTCATTAAACTAGCGAAACTTTGTCGATTAATCCAAATATTACCTTTGGCGAAAAGAAAATTGTTGTATTGGTCACAAAATCCAGATAAACCAGTCAAACATTTTTAATCATTCCTATTCTACCTGTATCATCGACCAAAATTTTTCATTTTGATCCAACTATTCATCGATTTCTGCATGATAGTAATTATGTCGTATCGGGGACTCGTTCTATAGCATCTCTTCATCACCTCATCAGCAGTATTAACAATGGCAGCCGTCAAGTATCAGGAACTCAACGACGACGAACTCAGGGGCCTGATCGGGCGACGAACGCGCGACATGGTCCGGGGTCTGATCGACGAGCATCCGATTCATGCCGGCCATCTGCTCGAACACTGCACCCTGGTTGATCAGATGCACGAAGCCGAACAGACGGCCAGCGAACGACTTGACGCCTATACCATCGCCGCCGTGAGAAGACACTGCGTCGAAAAAG
>JBILGL010000226.1:0-6863 GCA_044351075.1 Isosphaeraceae bacterium
GGTGCGGGCGCGAAGCTCGCGACGAACACCTTCATCCTGCCCCGGCCAGCCAAGCGAAAGAATGCCTTCGGCGGCATCGGCCATGCGGGCCGGGTTTTTGGCCAGCTCAGCCATCAATATCGCCATCAGGTAAGGCTCAATCCGATGTGGAACTCGCTTGATGAGGCGATCCAGAATCTCACCGAGGTTTGCCTTGTATCCTTCTGCTCCAACAGGGTTTACCCATTTTCGCAGGAGGAGCATGTCAGCCACCTGGAAGAGATCGTTGGGGTTGTCAGAGTCTTTGGCCAGATGGGCGGCAAAGCCGACAAGCGTTTTGATTTCTTCGGCATCGCCCTTATTCACTTCGATGGCGATGCCAAGTGTGTCGTACATCCAGACTTCGGCCAAGTCGGAATGGTACCGCAAATAGCCCCTGAGCACCCCTTCAATGTCTCTGAATTTGTTGTCCACGCGTAAAAGCGCGACCAGCCCCAGAACATCTTCCGGGTCGTCGTTTGATTTCTCGCTGGCGTAATAGGCATCCCAAAATCGTATCGGGTCCGTTTTCGCCTGAGCCTGATTTACCTGCGAGCGTGCCGAGCTGACATTGGCATTCCGCTTTGCTGCATCCTGCTTCAGCGATTCGCGAGCCTTCGAATTACCTTCAGGACGAGGTAAACCACCGCCACCAATAATGATAGAACCAGACCCCCTTGCAGGAGCCTGGTTCTTGCTTGATTGAACTTTAGAAGATGGGCTATTTGGGTAAGCCTTGTTCAGTTCATTTTTTTTTCCGAGAAGCTGGGCTGGCCCGGCTGCTGCTGGGGAGCAACTGGCATGCTACGCATACCGCCACCCATGCCGCCGCCCATACCACCCATGCCGCCCATACCACCACCGCCCATGCCACCCATTCCACCGCCGCCCATACCGCCCATACCACCGCCGCCCATGCCACCCATACCACCGCCGCCCATGCCACCCATACCACCCATGCCACCGCCCATGCTGCTCATTGGTGGGAAGCCGGTCATGAGGGACATTGGAATCAGGGCGATGTCGGCGACTGGATAAACGCGACGATCGGTCGGAAGGTCTTCGGCACCTTTCCATGAGATGAAGAGAAGGCCGTCCTGAACGGTGTAGGTCAGGTCGAGCTGGTCAAGCATAATCTTGAGCGAACGCTTCAGCGGAACGCCTTCAAGATTGATTCGCACGGTTGACTGCATCGTGGCGCTGGCGTCTTCCAGGCCGATCGGGTCAACGTGAATCTGAATGCCGTCGTCATTCGGGCCCTGTGTATTCTGGCTGATGTACTTGAGCACATCTTCCAGCGGGGTTTCATTGGCGAAAGGCATCGAGAGAGGCTGTTCCAGCTTGTCGTTGATGGCCTGTGTCTTAGGGTCACGCACAACAAGGTCGGTCGTCTGTGCATATTTCGCACGCTTCTCGGTGATTTCACGGAAGCGTTCGACCGAAGGATAGGTGATGAAATTGTCGTCAGGGAACGGCACAGCGGCACGATCAACATCCGCCAGTGAAAGCAGATAATTGAATTCCTTGAGTGTTTCATACTCCCGAGCCAGAGCATAGAAACCAATACGCGAGGAGACAATTTCAGCAGCCACCGGAGCCGTTTCATTTGGCCTCAGGGCGCGGGCCTTCTGGGCCAGCAGACGGGCCTGAATGAATGGCTCGACAGACTGTGCAATATTGCCAAGACCACCGGAATACATGGCATCGTAAATGCCCTGCGAGATCAGATTGTCAAACTGATCAAGCATCACCTTCACGGTGGCGTTTACGTCTTCATAATCCTGAAGAGCGCGGGCACGCGAATCAGCAATTGCGCCGCGGCGAGCTTCATCCGCCTGGCGGGCGAGAATCGTCTCTTCCTCGCGTGTGGCTGTGAGGATAGAAGCCTGAATTTCTCGCTCGAGCTTAGCTTTAACGTCAGCCGTTACATCAGGTGCCGAACGTACCATGTTCAGGGCCTGGTGCAGCTCATTCAGGGCCGCTTCGGCGTTATTCTGATTAAGCAGATTGCGAGCTGCCTGCTGCTTCATCCGCACTTCAGCAGCAAATTGCTGATTGGCAACGGCTTCGATCTGCTTCAAGTTTTCGATTGTGGCCGCCCGAGGCTGCTCTGCATTGGCCTGACCGGGAGCCGGGGCTGCCGGAGCTTCCTGCTGGGCACGGAATGCGACCTGACGCACTTCGCCAAGCTGTGCAATACCCGCTTTGGCATCGGCACTGGCTGGATCAACCTTCAAAGCCTGCGTGTAAAAATTGCGGGCATCAGCCGGATAACCCTGAGCCTGTGCCTGCCGACCCAGATTGATCAACTGCTCGCTGATGCGGGCATCGTCTGCGATCGATAGAGAAAGAAATCCGCCAGAAAAGCCCAGCAGAGTAAGAGCCAGTGCCTTTTTACTCATCGTTTTTCGGGTACGGTTCAGCATGTCGCGAGTCTCCATTTCAGCCTTCGACGACCTGTTTCGGTTGGGTACGATTCGTGTCCCTCGCGGCGACCATGCCCCTCTGGAACCGACTCTTTCGCGAACGCGAGATTCCACCTTCTGACCGATATCCCCGGCCATACTTTCACATCCAATATACCACCAATTTCATCAAACGTCGGAAACATCCGATTTATTTGATTCCATTGAAGACGTAGAATACTCTAGGCAAATTGGGTGAGCGAGATGATCTTCGCAACTTAGGCAAAGTATCGCACAGTTTTTCACTTCTGCCAAGAGATGTTCCAAAGTTCCACCTGGTGATTCATCCGGAATAACCCGCTTGACTCCACCATTTTACGCCATTTGTTGACGATTCGTGACCAAACTGCATGCAATTGGCAGCAAACTGGCCCCAAAACCATTGGGAAAATCCGGAATGTCAAGTCTGTAACAATTTTGACGAATAAGCCGGATTATTATTCGATGCCCATGAAAAAAACTGGAAATCAACGAATTTGTTAAAATGTTATGCCTCCCAGCCCCGGCACGGCTGGCGTCAAGCCTTTATTTCGGCCGATGATGCACTTTATAATGTGATAACAACGACTCGCCCCTGATTTTCTTACCAAGACGCAAGGCACGGCCATGACTGCAACAGTCGCCCGGAATCAGTGTGCGAAATTTTTCTACTTATTCTGTCTCGGGCTCTTAATTTTTTCGCCCATGGCCCGGGCCGACAAATTTGTGATGAAAACCGGCGAAACCTATATCGGCCATTATGAGCGAGACGGCGTCATTATGGGCTCGTTTGACGGCGTCAGACGCACCCTCTTTCGTGCCACCCGCGTCGCCACCCGTGAAGAAGGCGAAGGGCTCGGCGCGTGGGAGTCGTTCAAGCTCATCCAGCCCAAGAAAAACAATTTCGTCGCCAACCAGATGCCGACCATCCTCAGCACCGTTGCCGCCGGCCCCTGGGACGAACTCGGCCGCCGCACCCTGAAATACACCCTGCCACGCGGCTCAGGCAAAACCTACGACACCACGCAGGCCCTCATCGAACTCGGCCCCAAGGCCTGCAAGCTCCGCGGCATTGAAACCTATTGGGCGGGGCAGGTTTACACCTCTACAGTGCCCCGTTCCGTCATCGAAGGGCTCATTAGCCGCATTCCCAAAGAAGAAAAGGATGAACGCCTTCGCGCCGTTCGATTCTACCTTCAGGCCGGTTTTTACGACGAAGCCGCCCGCGCTGTCGATGCCCTCCGCCGCGACTTCCCCGATATGGCCGAAATGCTCGACGGCGCCGCCCGCAGCATCGTCGATGAACAGATCGCCGCCGCTCTTGCGAAATTAAAAACCCAGCTCGACGCCGGCTGGCCCGTCGGCCCTATCAAGACCGAATCGCAAAATCTTCTTTCACAGTCGGATAAAGCCAGTGGCGCGACCAAAGCCACCGCCACAGAGTTTCTTGATCAGATCAATGCCACCATCGACAGCCGCAGCCGACGCCAACGCGAGCTGAAAGCCGCTTTCGACGGTGCCCGTGGCGATTCCACAACCAGCGGCCCGGGCCCGCAGTATCTGGCCGAAATGCTTGAGGCACTCGAAAAATGTCCGTCGCGCGATGAGCCAATCTTCGCCCCGTTTGACCTCTATGCACGCAACCCCGATGGCGTTGATCCGAAAAAAGCCTGGGCCCTGGCCCTCTCTGCCTGGTGCATTGGCCCGGAAAAAGCCACCGGCTCCATCGCCGCCGCACTGGCTTACGCAGATGCCTATGAAGCCATCAGCAAAGGCTTTAACACCGAATCTGACGCTGAACGCGACAGCATGGCCACCCGGCTGGGTGGGATTCTGCTGGAAGATACCGAAAAGGATCGCCCGCTTAAGCCCGCCGAGGCCGCCGCCATTGCCCTGCGTGTGCGGCCAGTCAATACACTTTCTGACGACACCGGCACCAAGCCGGTGATTTATCGAGTCGGCAACGACCCCAACGCCGCCCGCACCGAATATCATGTCATCGTCCCGCCCGGCTATCATCATCTGGGGCAATGGCCCGCCGTGGTCGTGCTGAATCCCGGCGGCAAGCCCGCCGCCGCCCTCGACCAATGGAAAAGCGAAGCCGCCCAGCGCGGCTTTATCCTCATCGCACCTGACCTTGAAAGCACCGGCGCTTATCATTTTTCTAGCGATGAACATGCCACGGTGACACTTGCCCTGCGCGACGCCCTCAAGCGGCTGGCAATCGACCCGAATCGCGTTTTCGTCGCCGGCAGCCTCGGCGGTGGCGATATGGCCTGGGATTATGCCACTGCCCACCCGGACATGCTCGCCGGTGGCGTGATTCTCAGCGGTCTGCCTGCCAAATTTGTGCCTGCTTACAAGCAAAATAGCCAGATGGTGCCACTTTACATCGCCGAAGGCGAGCTCACACCCGGCGAAGCCCAGTTCATCCAGCCGCTGGCCCGCAGCCTCATGCAAAAGAATTTCGATGTGACTTATGTCCAATATTACAAACGAGGATATGAATTTCTGGCTGAAGAGATTCCAACCGCTTTTGAATGGATGAAAGGCCGATCGCGAAACCCGGCGCCTGCTGAAATTTCGGCCGTGGCCGCGCGGGAAGGAGACCAGCGATTCTTCGGGCTGGTCATTCAGGAATTCACCAGCGGCCGAAGCCTCTCCGCCGAGGCGGTTGACCCGCTGGGCGAGAATCTCAAACCGGCCACCGTTGAAACCCGTTTTCTGGATAAAACCAACCAGATTCAGATCACCTGCGACGGTGTCAGGGCCCTTGATGTCTGGGTCAATGCCGCTCAGTTTGATTTCACCAAACGTCTGGACGTCAAACTTGGTGGCCGAAGCCGATTTCGCGGCACGCCGGAAGTGCAGTGGGATGAATTCCTGAAAGATCTTGCCATCCGCGGCGACCGGGCCCAGACCTACTTCATGAAGATCGAGATTCGATGAGTTTTGGAGCATCCGGGCGACGGCGTCGGCCCGAATCGGTTGACGACGCCCTCTGGGCTTATGCCACCAGCGACCGTCTGGCCGCTGAAGAAAACGCCACTTTCGCCGAACATCCGCTGATCATCGCCGACCTCGGCTGGGTGGCCGAAAAACTCGGCCCCGGGCCGGGTCTGCTGGCCGATTTCGGCTGTGGGGCAGGGCGTGCTTCAGGCACAATGGCCGCCCTTGGCTGGCAATGCATGGCGATTGACTTGAGCCAGCCAATGCTGCTTGAAGCGGCGAAATTGGCCCCTTGCGGTGATCAGGCAATTCAAGAGGGTACGATTTTACCCATCCGTGGCAATCTGGTGCGTCTTGATTTTCTGCCGCCCAGCTCACTTGATGCCGGTATTTCGCTCTTCAGCACGCTGGGGATGATCCGCCACGAAAGCCATCGCCGGCGTGCTCTGGCAGGCATGGCCAGAGCCCTGAAACCCGGCGGACGTCTCTTTTTACATGCACACAACTGGTGGGTGCATCGCTGGCACCGGCAGGGTCGGCGGTGGATGGTTACTGACCTCACGCGCCGCTGGCTTAGCCGCCCTGAGTTTGGCAATCGTCAAGCCGATTACCGTGGCATTCCGGGCGTGGTCATTCATAATTTCACCTGGCCGGAAATGGCCAGGTTAATTCAGGAATCTGGCCTTGAAATCAGCTCGGTGAAGAATCTTGACGGTGAAACGGCCGCAGACCTGGGCGACCGATTTTCCACCCGCCGCTGGCGTGCCGGCGGCTGGCTGATCGAAGCCTCGCGGCCCACTTCGCCATGATCCGTAAAAACGTCAAACGTCATAAAGGGGCATCGTTTTTTTATTACATCGACGCGGTTTCAAGATTACGCTTTTTTTTCCGCTGACCACTTCGCCTTCTGGCTTCAAACAACTGTTCATCTGTAAAGTATCTACTTGCTTCTTTCCGCGCTTTTGACAATAATCTGTCAATCATTCGTAAAAACAACCCAGCAGGGAAGCCAACATAAGCCATGCCTGCCAGCGAAGCGAAAGCCCGAATAAAAATTAATCGAATGCTTGAAGAATCAGGCTGGCGATTCTTCGATGATCAAAACGGCCCTGCAAATATCCAGCTTGAGCGGAATGTCAAACTTACACAAAAAGATGTTGACGATCTTGGTGAAAACTTCGAACGTCGATCCACCGGTTTTGTTGATTTTCTTCTGCTCGATCCTCAAGGTATCCCGCTGGTCGTTCTTGAAGCAAAATCTGAATCGGTTGATCCGCTGGCTGGCAAGGAACAAGCCAGAGCCTATGCCCGCTCACTGGCCGCCCGCTTTATCGTCCTCTCAAATGGTAATCTTCATTACCTCTGGGATACTGAACACGGCAACCCCTCCATCATCACAAGGTTCCCGAAACAATCTGAAATCTCTGAATACCACAAATACAAGCCCGACCC
>JBILGL010000013.1:0-20998 GCA_044351075.1 Isosphaeraceae bacterium
CTGAAAGTGTTTGTTTGATCCACCTGGCAGATGCCTGATACCAATTGCAATATGTGTCTGACCGAGAGGAAATTTGGCTGTGTTGGTCCGGATCGGCAGGCCGTAAAGCTGCCCGTCACGATAACATGTGACTGTTCCATCTTTTTCATAGACAATTGCAATATGAACCGGGCGGCGATTCATGGCGTCCTCGGCCGGTCCCTGAAATGAAACCGTGCGGCTGAAGCCATCGCTGCCGGGCATCCATTTTCGCGGTTCCTGCTCGCCAAATACAATCGCGTCGAAAATCGAACCATCATCCGACTCGATACTCACCACGCCGCCGCCACGCTGGTCCAGATTATCCGACATGACCCAGGCTTCCAGCGTTTTGATGCCGAGCGTTCGTTTCATCGTCTCGGTACGCATATAGCCGGTTTTTCCATCTAATACGAGGGCACCGCCTTCTATCCGAGCGTTGCCAAACAGCTTGCCTTCCATCTTGCCGGATGAGTCTTTGAGGTCTGTCTCAAAAGTCCACATTGCAAATGGTTTGGGCAGATCGTCATCGGCTCTCGTTTTGGTATTTACCGGACGATTTTGCCTGGCAAGAGTTTCAATTCTGTTGATTTCAATTCCGGTTTTCTTTATTTCAGACTCCAGCAATTTCATTTTTATAGCAATATTTGGGTCTGGAAACGATCGCTCGCCATGCTGAACACCATCAATTGCGGAAATCAGGCTGTAGTATTCACGACTTGAAATCGGGTCGAATTTATGGTCGTGGCAGCGGGCACATTGCACCGTCAGGCCGAGAAATGCCTGCCCCAGCACACCAATATTCTCCTCAAGCTCGTCCTGTCTCGCCAGCAGACGCATGCGTTCGCTCACGCCAATGACTGTATTATGAATTCCCGCCACCATAAAGCCGGAAGCCGCTGCGCCAGCCGGGCCTTGATCCATCAAATCGCCCGCAATCTGACGTCTGACAAACTCATCATAAGGCATGTCATTATTGAGAGCAGAAATGACCCAGTCACGGTAAGGCCACAATAGATGATTGGGCGCGTTGCGTTCAAACCCTGTGCTTTCACCATACCGAACGACATCCAGCCAGTGGCGAGCCCAGCGTTCACCATAACGCGGGCTGGCAAGCATCTGATCGACAATCTTACGGTATTTTTCAGATGTCGGATTCTGCATGTATTTTTGTAAAACGGAATTCTCTGGCGGCAGACCTGTCAAATCAAATGACAGCCGACGTATGAGTTCGTGTGCGGTTGCCGGCGGGTTTGGTTTTAAACCGCTTTGACTTAATTTCTGATTAATGAAATGATCAATTGGATTTTTTTCATTTGGTCTGGTCTGAAAATCCGATTGCAGCGGTTTGAACGCCCACCAGCCATAACCTGCGCGATTGGCAGAAGTTGTATTAAACCGATCGATTGATCCGGCTGGCCATCGGGCACCATCGACAAGCCAATGGCGGATTGTCTTTTTTTCCTCCTCAGTCAATGGTTTTTTGGGTGGCATTTCATTGTCAGCAATTTTTTCCCATAACAGGCTTTCCAGCGGAGTTTTCAGGTCGATTGCCGGGCCTGTTTCGCCCCCTTTGGCGGCAGCAATGGCAGAACTTAAATCAAGACCGCCTTTGGGGGAATCGCCAGAATGGCATTCGAGACATTTTGATGCAAGCAGCGGAGCAATTTTCTCCTGAAATAAATCATTCTCAAATGCAATTGCCGGGCAAGCTGCCAGACATGCAGATATCAGCATCAAAAATATGCAATTCGGGCGTGCCATGGGCTGAATTTTCCGTTTTATGTCAGATCTGCTGGAGTCTGGCGGAATTCAGAGGAAGGATCGTTTCAGTATCATGATGTCATGACGGAGAAACCAAATCAATTTTTGTATGAATTCAGGATAATTGCAAGTTGATTCCCGTATTACTAAAAAAAAGCCGAACGATGCCCAACGCGTTGCATCGTCCGGCTCAGTTGTTTTTTTTCGAAAAAATCAGGCTTCGTTCGGTGTCAGACCAAGCACGACATCAAACTTTCCCGCTAATTCACCGATTTTCGAGCCTTCCAGCGGTTTGAAATCGACCATCAGGCTTTCCAGTTGCTTCGGGTCGCGGATACCCCTCAAAACGCCGTCCCTGGCGTTGCCGGTATGACCTTTAATGTAGCATTGGGTGGTGAGCAAATGCTTGCCGCCCTGGCTGATTTTGTAATGAATATGTGGCGTCCGGCCGGGATAGGGGACCGGCTTGATGGTGCGGAATCCGTATTCGCCCGAAGAACCGGTGACGAACCGGCCATAGCCCTGGAAGTGCTTGTCATCCTTATCTTTATTGCCGGTTCCAGAGTGCAGGTAAGCGCCGTTGGCGTCACACTGCCATATCTCGACCAGAGCGTTTCGCAACGGCTTGCCGGTGGCATCCAGAATCTTGCCTGAAACCCAGGTAATCTCGCCAACGGCAGCTGTGATCGTATTGTTGATGATCAGGAGGTCGTTATCCGTATCAAGCGGCAGTTTGTCAGGATAAAACGGGCCTTCTGTCTGGGCAGGGGTGCGGAGAAGCTCGTCGGCAAACGCACCCGGTGTGCGAGCGAAAATGGCCGACATGGCCATCAGTCGCAGCATCCGGCGGCGGTTTTCATCGGTTCGTTCAAATGCTTTGTGATTGATCAGATTCATCATTCGGTTCCTTACCACTGTCTGAAGGCTGATTCGATAAAGAGCGACTGCTCAATGACTTTCTCTCTATCCTAGCGATTTTGACGAGGCTTCTGTCCATCTTATTTTCAACGACTCTGTGAAACAAAATGTATCGGATGGCCGACCACCAACCTTCATAGCGAAATGCCGGGTCGATGTAGTGTTCGATCACATAAAACAAGAAGTAATAAGCTCTTGCAGTTGCCCAGCAGGCAGTAGCCAAAAGCAGGGCAGTCTTTAAGCTCTGGTGTTCTACGAGAATCAGACAGATGCAACATGCGGCAATCAGAACGAAACCCGCTGCCTTTAGATACATCCAGCGCGGGTCAGAAAGATCGCGGCCCAGCCCCCGGGGAATCATGCCGGCTGGTGTTTGTTAAGTTCTTTGACTATATCTGCTTCGAGCGATTCAGGAGTGGATGTGGGTGCATAACGGCCCGCTACATCACCAGTGCGACCAACCAGAAATTTCGTGAAATTCCATTTGATTGCGTCAAAACCGAGCAGGCCGCCTTTTTCGGATTTTAAAAGTTTGTAAAGCGGATGCTCATTTACGCCGTTTACGTCAATTTTTGTAAACATCGGAAAGCTGACACCGTAATTCAATGAGCAGAAGCTCTGAATTTCGCTTTCGGTGCCGGGTTCCTGCCCGCCAAACTGATTGCAGGGAAAACCAAGTACGACAAGGCCCTGATCTTTGTACTTCTGATAAATCGCTTCAAGCCCCTTGTATTGATTCGTGAAGCCGCATTTGCTGGCAACATTCACGATCAAAAGTACCTTGCCCTGATAGGCTGCCAATGTTGTCTCAGTGCCGTCAATCGTTTTGACAGTGATATCGTAAATGTTCTGATTCATCGGACTTGTCTCACAAAAACGTTGATTTTTCGGCCCATTCAAGAATGCAGTAGATACCCAGCAGAGCAGATCCGGCGGACTGGAGCTTATTGACGGAAGTCTCTTTCAGGATCTGAGTAGCAAAAGATTTGCGACGTACTCGCCAAACACCAATCAATAATCCGCACGCGGTGCCAACCAGACTGCCGCCGCCAGCGATCAGAAAGTGCGAAGTGCCGTTGCCCAGAGGGTTTGCAGGGGTTGGCTGATCGGTTCGGAAAAATCCGGTGAGAAGCATCGAGCCGCCCCAGATGGCCAGAACCGATGCCACCATCAGGAGAGCGAAGATACGTTTTTGTGTGCTGGCAGAGACGGAATCCCAGGATGTCCCACCAAACGG
Source organism: Isosphaeraceae bacterium (assembly GCA_044351075.1). GTDB lineage: Bacteria > Planctomycetota > Planctomycetia > Isosphaerales > Isosphaeraceae > QWQI01. Next base: position 3,938 of record JBILGL010000013.1, read on the forward strand.
CAGGGCGACCTTGTTTTTGCTGTCGAACAGAACAACATGATCCGTCAGTTCGGTCCTGATCGCACCGGCGACTTCAAAACAGCCCGCGCACCAGCCGAAGACGATCTGCCCGCTTTTCAGGCGGCCAACGCAGGGTGCAGTAATGATATGGTCACATTCGCTGCATCGCACCAGAAAACTCTGCCGCCAATCAGGCAATTCTGGGTAAAGGATAGAAGAATTAAAATTATTCTAACCACCGCAGACTAAAAGTGGATGCCCCAGGCCAAAAAATCATTGAGAAATCCCCAATTCGCGAATTTTGGCATAGAGGCTCGAAAGGCCAAGCCCCAGTTTCGCTGCGGCCATCCTGCGATCATCGCCACAATCGGCCAGCACCCGGCTAATGTGTTCACGTTCATAAATCCTTACGGCATCGCGAAGATCAGTCGTCGATAATTCCAAAATCGGCACTTGGCCCGAGTCTTTCCCGATTTGAACCGGTCTTGAAAACGAGGAACTGGACGATGTCGATTGGGCTTGAAGATCAGACAGGGTCAGTGTCGGCCCTTCCGCCAGAATGACGGCCCGTTCAATCGTGTTGTCAAGTTCGCGCACATTGCCCGGCCATTGACGCTGAAGCAAGTCACTCAGGGCTGCCGGCTCAATGGTGCGTAAGTCTTTACCGAGTTTCTGACTCTGACGTATTAAGAAGGCCTGAGCGATTTCCGGGATGTCGGCTTTGCGTGAGTCCAGCGTTGGCATTTTTACGTTCACTACGTTTATGCGGTAAAAAAGATCGGCACGGAATCGCCCCTGACTCACTTCTTCCTCAAGATTTTTATTGGTTGCAGCAACGATTCGGGCCTTCATCGTCTGAGGCCGCACGGCACCGACACTCAGCACTTCCCGGTTTTCAATCACTCTTAAAAGCTTGGCCTGTAACAGGGTTGGTAATTCGCCGATCTCGTCGAGAAAGACAGTGCCATCGCCGGCGGCCATGAAGATGCCTTCGCGGTCGCGGTCGGCCCCGGTGAAGGCACCTCTGGTGTGGCCGAATAGCTGATTTTCAAGCAGGTCGGCAGGGATGGCTGCACAATTGATCGCCAAAAATGGGGAGTCGCAATGGCCCCCGAGCTCGTGAATGGCGCGAGCGGCCAGCTCTTTGCCGGTGCCTGATTCACCGCTGATCAGCACATTGGCCTGGGCTGGGGCGATGCGTGCAATCCAGCTTTTTACGGCAAGAATGGCGGGTGAATTCCCGAGAATGGCTTCAAGGCCTGCGGATTTCGTCTGTTTTCTGGCGAGACGGCTTCTCAAGTCACGATTCTCAGCCCGTAGCCGAACCCACTCCTCCAGATGTTCAATGCGTGCCAGCAGGTCATCAAAAAGGACCGGTTTAATCAGGTAATCACGGGCACCGGATCGAAATGCCTCAACAGCACTTTCCACAGTGGCATAGGCGGTTATCATCATCACCGCAGTTTCAGGCCTGAGTGCCAGCATTTTTTTCAGCAACTCAAGGCCGCTCATCGAAGGCAGTTGTATGTCGCAAAGCACAATGCCGAATGAATGATTTTCGACCTTCTCAAGAGCTGATTTCGAATCATGGGCCACAGTCACTTCATAACCTTCACTTTGAAGGAATTCCCTGAGCGTTCCCGCCAGAACTTTTTCGTCGTCGATAATCAGAATCTCGGTTCGGCTTGTCATTTCTCATGCCTTCGTGAGCGTAAACGGGCGTAAGGGTGTGCAGCAGGTTTTCTTTAAAGTTCTGGCGGGCTGGTGTCGTCCGGCAGGCTGTGCACTGGTATGCTCAGGGTAAAAGTGGTGCCCCGGCCTTCCTCTGTCGCAAACGACATGCTCCCGCCCATATCCATCAGAATCTGCCGGCAGACATAGAGCCCAAGGCCTGTGCCATTTGGCTTGGTGGTGAAATAGGGCTGGAACATGCGGCACTGATCCACCAGCCGAATGCCCCGGCCATTGTCGGCAATCGTTATTTCTAAATGCTTATCACCCATGACCTTCGCACTGATTTCAATTGTCCCGTTTTCAATTGTTGCATCGATGGCATTAAGTGCAAGATTCAATATGACCTGCACGAGATGATCACGGACAGCACGAACAGGCGGTAAGTCATTGTTGATATTAGTTTTAATAATGCGTGTGCCTGTGCGCTGATAATACTTCAGAATGTCGAGGGCTTCCTGCACGGCATCGGGAATGGAAACGAGATCGACAACACCGGTGGCTGGGCGACTGAAACGAACCAGTTCACGGACAATTCGGCTGATTCGCTGCAGCTGGGTATCGATCAGGCCAAGTTTTTCGGCGGTATATTCGTCGGCATTGCGACGTTTGAGGATTTGAATCAGTGAGCTCATGGCCGACATCGGGTTGCCAATTTCATGGGCAATCCCGGCAGAAAGCAGGCCAAAGGCGGCCATTTTTTCCTGATGAATCACGCGTGCCTGAGCCAGTCGAAGGGCGGCTGATCGCTCATTGACGCGGGCTTCAAGTTGTTCGGAAGCCTGCACCAGCTGGCCATTAAGACGCTGGAGGTCTGCCGATGCACCTTTCAGCATGCCTGCCAGGGCTGAGCTGGCCCAGGTGGCCCAGGCCAGCATGAAGATCGTCATCAGCAGGTCTGTTCTTTCCGACGAATTCCCCTGGCCGATCATGAGGAATAGGAGGCTGAGGCTGATGGCGTCAAAGAACCAGCTTGTCCAAGCCACTGCCGGCGAATAGCGGATGGCTACGCAGATCAGGCTCATGAGATAATACCAGCGAAACGGGCTGCCAATGCCAGTGTCGTGGTAGCAGAGCAGGCCGATGAAAATGGCCTCGAGCAGCGAAATTAAAAGCGGGACCCTGCGAAGAAAGACTTCGCCCATGAGATACCAGGCGGTGTCGAGCGATGCAAAGCCGGCCCCCAGAGCCAGAAAAGCCCTGACTGCTGACGGATTGCTGATTCCAGATCGGGTCTCTACCAGCAAAATGCCAATCAATATCCCAAACCAGCGCAGACGCACAATGATTCGACCGGCCGAAAGTTCGGGCGTGGGCATGGATCGGCCAAGCCTGAAGCCTGAATCATTCAGAATGGTTTCAATGGACTGTCGTAACTGCTGAATCATCCTGTTACGTATTTTCTGAATTGATCAAGAGCCGTGAAACCATTCTCTTCCCTCTCGTTTTTTCGACCACCTTCCCATAATATACTCATTAATCGCAGTTGAGAGTGATCCTGAGTGAATTGAATTCACGACCAGCAGATGGAGAACTGCCGGTGTTTTCAAATCGAGAGAGAAGGACTGGTTTCCGGAAATGACCGAAAAGCTGGAAACAGAACCAAATCATCGACCATGGCAAATGCTGCTGATTCCGGTTTTGTTGGTTCTATCAACATTGCTTTTCTACGGCTTTACGCCGATTTTGCAAATACTCAGTGCTGCTTACGGCTGGGTCGCTCATCAGTTTTTTGAAGTGCCACAGCTTGCGGCCATCAGGCAGCCAACTCAATTGATCTTACTGCGGTATCATCTGGCCATCTGGATGGCACTTCTTGCTCTTTATTTTGCGATTAACGGCCGTATTTCAATTGAATTTCGCCGATTTTTTCAGGTCATGTTGCTGGCATGGGCAATTCGAGCAACCTGCTGGATCATTGGCGGCAATTTACCGCTGGTGCCTGGCGATAGTTGTCATTACATTGAAACGGCCAACAGCGTGGCGATGGGCCTGCCAAGCTCGAAACACTATGTTGAAAGCTTCTTTCGCGATTATCCGCCGATCAGGGCAGGTCGCCCCGTGCTTGATGACTGGGCCACACCACTTTATGCCGATTTGCTGGGCCTTTTATTTCAATTGACAGGTGCAGGGATTGGTCCTCAGAAAAATCTGGAATTTGCATTTGGGCTCGCCAAAGGGCTCTCGTTCTTCCTGAATCTGCTGACTTTGCCGTGCCTCTATTTTTATGTTCGTCGTTGTATTTCAAAGCCATCGGCATTGCCGACGATGGCGATTGCTGCAATTTTGCCGGTTCATGCAATATACGCCGGATTCGAGCTGAGAGAAAGTCTGGTTGGGCTGACGAGTGTTATCGCTGTCTGGCTGGCACATGAAATGCTGAGAGCAAAAACGCAGCGAAATTCAATAATTATTGCAATATTTGCCGGTGCTTTTGCCGGACTTGCAATATTGTCAAGAAATACAGCGATGGCATTGGTGGCATGTCTCGGCTTATGGCTTTTGTGGAACGGTGGGCGGCGGCTTTTGCCTGCTTCAATTCTTTGGGGTGCTCTCTGTATTTTAATGATCACTCCATGGGCCTGGTTGACATATAAGGAATATGGCAAGCCGTTTTACAGTTATACGGAACATTTTGCCCATACATTCAGCTGGACGGTGCATCATTACGCCAAGGGTCTGCCGGATGTCAGGCAATTCTATTCGGCTCAGAATCTGCCCGAAGTTTTTCGGGTGAAAATCAAATCATCTCTGATTTTATTTGGATATTCAGCGATGATTCTTTCGCCCCCGCTGGTATTTGGATTTTATTTCAGGCTGAGGTATGCGGCAAATCCTGAAGGGCGAAAATCCGATCAACTTGCATTTTCTCTGTTTTTGATATTTGCAATCGCAACGCTGGCCCGTATCGCCGATGTGACACAAGTGGCCCAGCTAGGCCGCTATTATATGCCGGTTTACCTGCTGATGCTGCCAACGGTTGTCAGAGGTTTTCAGGAAATGCAGCTGACAGAAATTCTTAACCGCCCGGGTATGAGAAAACTGGCGGCTGCATCGCTTCTGGGCTGTCTCTGGGCCGACCCAACCTGGGCTTATGATGCAAGCTGGTTTGTGCGTCCATTTCAATTGCATTGGCCTGCGCTGGTTGACGCCGGTCAATTTGTGCAGAATCATCCGGAAGAAGTGCCCGAAAGTGCCCGCCTGATGAGCTGGTTCCCGTGGGAGATGCGAGTGACATCAAACCGGATTACCTTGTTGATGCCGAGAAGCTACGATGCTGGGCGAATACGAGAGGTAATGGCACAATATGGTGTGACGCATGTCATCTGGGGTTCGTTTGAAATTCCATCGCACGTTGATCCCGAAAGCTTTGGCCCATATCTGACGGGAGTCAAAACATCGTTGGGGCTTATTGACTCAAGCCGGGTCTATCAATCAGCGTCAGGCTCTGGAAAACTATATCCTGTCTCCATTTATCGGCGAACAGGGCCGTGAAAATGCAATTAAGACCTTTCATCAGGATTGCATTCTGGCTTGTTCCTCTGATTCTGCTTCTCTGGTGGCGGGCACATACTTTTGCGCCTGATATTTTGGAATCTGCAGGGATCAGGATCTGGCCTGTTGTTCAGGGGCGATCGGAACCGCTGGACTGCGACGAAGCCGCCTATGGCTATATGGCCCGGCGGCAGGTGGCCGGCGACCTGCTTTATAAGGATCTGACGGAATATAAGCCGCCGGGTGGATATTGGTTTTATGCGGTCGCGGTAGCGATTGGCGGCGCTGATGAAATGACCATCAGGCTGATGGTCCTACCGGTTATTGGCGTGAATTGCATTTTAATTGGATGTATTATTCAGGTTTTATCATCGAGATTCGCTGCATTTGCTAGTATGCTGTTATTTATTCTTTTATCGACTGACCCGTATGTTTTTGGTAATGGGTCGAATCTCGAACACCTCATGAATTTGCTTTTGACGGCTTCACTTGCATCTTATCTGAAATACAAACGTGATGAAATGCAATTAAAATGGCTTTTCATGTCAGGCCTTTTCGTCGGTATGGCAGCTATGGTGAAGCAGGTTTGCCTGCTTGGATTATTGCCCATGATAATCGACCAACTGATGACTCGGCGAATGACGTTGCAATCGATCAGAAATCAGGTCGTACTCGCGACGGGCTTTGGCCTTCCGATCATAATGACAATTCTGATACTTGCATTTCAGGATAATCTTCGCGATGCAAAGGCGGATGTGATCGAATACAGCCGTGCTCTGGCTGCGGATACACCGCCGGATGCCAAGGCTCCACCGTTTTTTTATCGATGGTTAACTGGTAATGCCGACCCACGTAATGGGCGGCTGCCATGGCCATTTGGTCGTACGGATTGGCTGGTCTGGTGGGGGGCTGGAAGCTGGCCGATTGTTGTTCTCTGCCCGCTGCTGGCAATTGCATTTTTTTTGAAATACAGAAAGCTGGGCTTGCAAGACCCCAGTGAGTCCAGGCAGGGCGTTAATTATTCAATCATTCTGGTTTTATTCTGGCTCTCGTGCTGGCTCATGATCATCATGCCGGGGCTCTACTGGCAGCATTATTATATGCTGTTGGCACCGCCCTCTGCGCTAATCGTGGGATATTCAACAGGTCGGTTGATTGCATCATTCAAACAATCAGCCAATAAAAGCTTGAAATTGAAATACAGTATCGGGCTTATTGCAATCAGCATAAGCTTTTTTGCTACGGCTCTGATTCAAACTCGTGATTATCTCATGGTTCCGGCCGAGCAATTGACAACGAAATATAAAGGTGGCGGCCAGTGGGTAACATTAAGGCTGCTCAGTGAAGAGATTCTGGCCAGAACGTCTCAATTTGCAGAAAAGCCAGGTTTGGAAGTCTGGGGCTGGCAAAGCCCTCTGCTGTTTTACACGGGAATGGATGCCCCGGATCGCTATTTTTTCACAGATCCGTTAATGAAAGCCTATTTTCAAAAGGGGCATCGGCTGATCGGCCCACGGCTTGATGAATTAATGCAATCGATTCGTGAGAAACGGCCAGTATTGATCTTCTGCGGCGATATTCCATTTGCAGAATTGCAAAAATATTTGCAATCAGAATATCTTCCAAGTTCGCTCACGCCCATCACGCCGACCGGGCAGGGGCTTTTTGTGCGAAAAGATCTTTATCCAGCATTTCATTCAGCACGCTGAATGGGTTTCTGTGGCCGCCATGTTTCGTCAAGAATCTGGCGGATGGCTGTTCTGTCGTCAGTCGACAAATGGTTGAATTTCTCTGATTTATCCTCTCCTGAGAGAATCTCATCCAGACGCTTGCTGATATAGTTCATTGCTTCGTCTGGCAATTGTCGAAACGAGTCGCTATAAATCAGATAGCTGCATGGGTATTGAAAGAGGCGTGTTTTCAAATGAAATTGCCGCAGGCTTCGGCCTTTAGAGTCTTTGGGGCCTTGATTCTGAAACGCCTGCATAAAGCCTGAGTCGCTGGCGATTGAGCTTTCAAGCTTGATTTCATTACTGAAAAAAAGATATTCCAATAATGGCTCGCAGGCTGATTTAATTCGCGAAGTGGTGCTGGGCCAGCGGTGGTCTGGCTTCTCACCCAGCCCTTTATTTAAAGCCTGTTCATAATGCAAAGCTTGTCGAGTTTGAAAATTGGCTCTTGTAATACGGTTATGCATTTCGGCTTGATGCGCCAGCACCATCAAAGCCACCACATCGCTGGTTTTTCGCGGGTAGGCACTGGTGTCGCAAAATGAGTCAAGGCAATGCAGATTCTTGCCAACTTCCCAATTAATATTTCGAAAAGAATCGCGCTTATTGAAAATTTTATTTCCAAGATTGACCTGATTACCCATGTCGCCCGTAACATACCAGCCCCCGAACCGTTCCTTGAAATCGGAACTCTGATCGGTGCGATAAGTACCGCTGGCGAGAATTGGCTGGCCGTCGGCATCGGTGAAAACGGATCGGAGAAGGTGGCCGGGCACAGATTGAGTCTGTGAGCCGCCATGGCAGAGCAGGCAGGAGTCAACCTGCCGGATAAATGTCGGCTTTTCGACCTTTTCCTGGTCGAGTGTGTAAAAAACCGTGCCGAGTTTGGGATCAGCCACAGAGATTTCTACCACATCGCCTGACTGACAGAAGCCGATATAGACATCGTCGTTAAAATAAAGAGCACGAGGAGTCTGTGGCGAGATGCGCTCGCGCTGGAGGCTGGTTTTGGAGAAGACGAGTGTCTGTGACTCTTGAGGAATTTTCAATTCAGTAAGAATGCTTGTCAGATAACCGGATTCGTCGTTGTGAGTCAGTTTCTTTTTTCCGAAATCAAGATCTTTCTGCAGTCTGGAGATGGCGTTTTGCGGCTCGGAGTCGCGATACAGAATCGGCTCGCGGTCGAAATCGTCAGCTACGGTCTGATTCTGAAAAAAAATCGAGAGCAGAATCATCAGCCCAATCGCCATCGGTAACTTCGATATCATACGCATCGCCTTGCTTCCTCTCGCACAAAAGGCAAGAAATAAAGGGCTTACCTTTATTCATACCACTATTCAAACTAGCATACAATCTGTTTGACAGGAAAACAAGATCTAAAAATCCGATTATTGTTGACAAAAAATTGTGAGTCGATTTGAGAGGCGAATTTTCGGTCGAATTGAGTCTTAATGACGCTAATGAAGCTGGATAAACATTACCACAAGCCTTGAGATTGTGCTCTAACAACAGTATTAATAAGTATTTAAGTGTGTTATAGATCGCCTTGCCTGTGTTTTTATCGGTAAAAATGACTTGCCTGATTGTTGTGACGCATGAATGAAGAGGGGTAAGTCGGAGGGAACGATCTTCTGGCGATTGTAAAATCAATGAGACGATCCATGGCCTGGTGGCTGTTCTGAATGACTTGCACAAAGGGCGTGACACGGGCCCGGCATGGTCGCTTTTGATCGATCTTTCAGCTGCGGCGATCTTTTTTTATTTCGATTACGGGGTTAATTCTGAGCTTTTTCCTCAGGCTTCGGCGCAATCCGGGCCTTGTTGTGGCATTTCTGGGCACGCTTGTGGCTCTTGCCGTATATTGGCGATGGGTGCCCTGAATGATCGGAAAGGAGAGGGCGAAAAATAGTTTATGTCTGATAATAATTACGCTATAATTAATTTGAGAATAAAGCCTTCGCTTTGTTTACTGCTTCTGATCTCATCCCGAATCATCGTACAATCGAATGAAGATATCGCTGAAAGTTATTTCAGGTTCGCAAAGTGGTCAGGTCTATACTTTTGACCAGCACGGAACATTTATGTTCGGTCGAAGCTCTGACTCTGACTGTCGCGTTGAGGACGATGGCTATATTTCCCGCCATCATTTCCGGCTTGAGATGAATCCGCCGGTCTGTATGTTAAGTGATTTGGGGTCGCGCAATGGCACAAAAGTCAATGGGCTGCGGGTGGGGCAGGTTCAGTTGATGTCGGGCGATATCATTTCAGCCGGCACCACACAGTTTGAATTAAAGATTGATCCGGGAACGCTGCTGCATATTTCGCTGATTCGCTGTGTGGGCTGTGGCAAGACTTCCCCGCGTGATCAAACGGTGATCCTGGCGGAAGATGGGCTTGATGAGAACGAAGATCTGCTGTTTATCTGTCGCGACTGCCAGAAACGGATGAAACAGTTTCCCGAACCGCCGGCAGGCTACCTGATCGAGCGACGGCTTGGCGGCGGCGGAATGGGCGATGTTTTTCTGGCGAAAGACCTCAACTCCATGCGTCTGGTGGCGATCAAGATGATGATCCCCACGGCGGCCAGCTCCTCGCGTGTGAGAGAATATTTCAAGCGAGAGATGTCTGTGATGAAGCAGCTCAGGCATCCCAATATTGTTGAATTTTATGACGTTTTCGAGACGCACCACACCTTCCAGATCATCATGGAATATGTCGCCGGCCAGAATGGCTACGAGATGATCTCAAACCTCAAAAGGCCACTCACGGTGAGCGAGGCCGCCCATATCGGCGTGCAGCTGTTAAGTGCTCTTTCCCATGCCCATTCCAAAGGTTATGTGCATCGGGATATCAAGCCATCGAATCTGCTGCTATCCGGGTCGCAGGCTCGTCCGGTAATGAAACTTTCGGATTTTGGTCTGGCTAAAAATTTTCGCGACAACGGCGGTCTCAATGGTCTGACGATGCAGGGCGATATCGGCGGCTCCATCGGTTTTCTTTCGCCTGACCATATTAAGAATTTTACGAAAGTCAAAGAGCCGGGTGATATCTATAGCGCAGCGGCCACACTTTATTTCCTTTTGACTGGCCAGTATCCGTTTCATGATTTTGACCCCAACAGCGTCAAGTCATACGCGGTCATTCTTGATCATCCGCCGGTGCCGATTCGCATGCGGCGCAAGGATATCCCTGAAAATTTTGAGAAGATTCTGGCCAAAGGTCTGGAGAAAAATCCGCGAGATCGCTGGGCTTCAGCCCGGGAGATGGCCCTGGTGCTCGAGCCTTTTCAAGATTGACCACCCCGATTCCGGCTTGCCAGATAATCTTCAACGGCTCTCCTGGCTTTGGCCAGCCCCAGTCCCGTCATTTCACGGTATGCCTTGATGGCTTCAATTTTTCGTGATGGATCAGCGGCCATTGCCTGAATTTCAGCTGATAATTCCGGCAGTTTTGCATTTGATAATGATGTTTTGATTTTTCGTAATTGACCGATATTGATCATCCAAAGGGCAAAGGCTGTAGCACCAATTGCCGTGCCAAATATTTGATTGAAACCTTCAAATCTGCGTGTCAATTCGAAAATGATCATTGTCAGAAACATCCAGACTAATGACATCGCCTGATAAAATTCATGCTTTGTAATGGCGTTTGTCGTCGAAGTCGCTGTCTCATTTCGGTCGTCTTGCATGAGAATCTCACTGGTCAGAAAAAGGCGTATAACATTCAATTCCTGCTTCAGTATTGTTGATGCACTTCACTATTTCAAGTTTATACCGGGCAGAGATTTATTGATTTATTTTGATTTGCCGTCAATTTTCGACCCGTTTCATGGAACTTTCCGGCGTATGGTAGAATCTAATGAACTTGACTGACCGGCAAATTCTACGCGACTGACAACTTCTGACGAAAAATCCCGGGAAGGCTCGATATGAAGCGATCATCCCTTATTATTTCATCATTTCTTTTTTCGGCATTCGCTGGAATTTCATGGCAGGCCGTTGCCCAGAAGCCGGTGGTGCCGCCTTCTGCCAAGCTGCCGGGAGCCGAATTACCTTCGGTTGATCGCGTCAAAACACCACTGGTGCCCCAGTGGCCAGGTGAGATTGTTCAGCTCCTTCAAGGCGGAAAATACGCAGAGGCCCGGGCTGCGATAGACCGGCTGGAAGCTGGTAAGGCCCCGGAAAAGGCAGAAACCCGGGCGTTTCACGACCTTGTTCGGGCACTTAGCCTGCGGCTTGAGGCGAAGCCGGCTGAATCTGCTGCACTGATACGAAAGCGATTGGCGGCTGATCCTGAAACGGTCTGGACGGCCAAGCTTCGTGGCGAGCTGGAAGTCGCGGAACTGGCTGCCGGCAAGCCGCAGACGGCACAGCAACTGGCCCGGGCCGATGTCGAAAGCCTGCTGGCTCCGGCGAGAAAAGATTCGCTCGCCCAGGTTTATCGCGGCTTTGCCCGACAATTACTGGAACCGACTGAAGCCCTCACCCCTCCAAACTATTCAACTGCAGCCCCTTTCTTGATTCAGGCCCGGGAAGTGGCCGAAAGCGAGACGCTGCGAAACGACCTGACTTATCAGCTCGCCCGGCTTCATCTTGATCAGGGCAATCCAGGTCAGGCCGCGGCTGAGCTTGAAGCCCTGCTGAAACTCGAAAAACGGCCGGAAGTCAAGAATCAGGCCAGGTTTGATCTGGGTCTGGCCCAGCATCGAGCCACTCAATACTCGATCGCAAAACGAACATGGGCAGACCTTGCCAGAATGCTCGAAAGTGCCCCCGCTACCGATAAAACCGCTGCCGCTCTGCGGTCTGACTGCTTTTATGCCATGGCGATGGCCTCAGGCCTGCAATTCCCTTGGGAACTCTCAGTCAGGCCACACGTCGCTCAGACACCACTGATCCCTCAGCCGGCCGGCGACATGAACTACCTTTCCCGGGCCATATCGGCGGGTGAGAAAGCCCTGAGGGCTGATCCAGCTAATCCGAGGGCCGTGCGCGTGGCTTTTGCCATTTGTGGATTCCTTGCACAAAAGCCTGCCGAAGCGGTAACGGCATTGCAGAATTTTCTGGCTGAAAAACCATTCCGGGCCGAATCAGAGATTGCAAAAAAAGATCTGGCAATCAATCGACCGCTTGCCCAGATTGCGTTGGCGACTGCACTGCGGCAGATTGAAAAATTCGACGACGCTCAGGCGGCTTTTCGGGAATATTCAGCGAAATACCCTGATGGAGCAAATTCGGCTCAGGCCATTCAGTCGGTGATCGATATCGAAATCGACAAGGCCAACAAGCTGGAACGCGACAAGAATTACGCTGGTTTTCGCGATGCCATCGCCCGGTTTGTGGCGGCCAATCCACTCCAGCCGACAGTGCCCCGGCTTCTGTATCGATCCGGCTTTTCTCTCATCACCGAAAAGAAATATGCTGAGGCGATTAATGCGTGGAAACTGCTTTTAACGCGGTTTCCTGAGTCAATTGAAGCGGACGAGGCACGCTATCAGACGGGGCTGAATCAGGAAACCCAGCTTGGTGATCTCTCAGGCGCGATTGAAACCTATCGCACTGTGCGTCTTGATCCGTGGCGAGGCCTGGCGGCGGGCCGGATTTCCGTGATGGAGGTGAAATCGCTGGCGGTGATCACGCCGCGCGTTTTCCGCACGAATGAGCCTGCGAAACTCAAAATCAGTACGCGAAACATCGAAAAACTGAGCTTCTCAGCCTATCGGATTGATCCGGAGAGTTATTTCCGCAAGAAGCATGTGCTGGGTGCTGTCGAGCAGCTTGATATTGGCCTGGTGAAGCCCGACGCCGAATGGTCGGTGGAAGTGCCGGGTCAGGCACGCTATAAGCCGGTGGATGTGGAGTATGAGCTCAAAGGGCTGAAAATGCCGGGCGTCTGGGTGGTGAAAGTCACCGACGACAAGACATTTCAGGCCACGACAATGGTCATCGGTTCAGACATCGACGCTGTGATCAAGTCGTCGCGTGATCAGCTTCTGGTCTATTCTCAAAATATGCTCAATTCAGCCGCCCGTGCTGGGGCCCGGGTGCTGGTGAGCGATGGCTCCAGAATCCTGTTGGAAGATAAAACCGGTGCTGATGGTGTGCTGCTGCGCGATTGGCCGGCACCAAGGCCAAATAATGCTGGTCAGAATCTGCTTTTGATTGATGGCGATCATGTGGCGACAACATCAGCTGCAAAAGTGCCTGCTGTTTCATCACGTGGGCTCTCGGCCCGGGCCATGATTCTAACCGCCCGGCCCGCTTACCGCCCTGGCCAGAAGGTTGAGCTGCGCGGGATTGTTCGTGAAGTCACTCAAAGCCGATATGCGATTACAGAAGGGGCCCAATACACCCTGGAAGTGACCGATAGCCGGGGCCGCAATCTGGTGAGCCGACAGGTGAAAGTCTCGAAATTCGGCACTTTTGCCGAAACGCTGTCGCTGGATCAATCAGCGGCTTTGGGCGATTACGCTGTGCGTCTCTTTCAGCCGGGTGGGTCGAATTTCAACGGCAGCTTTCGGGTTGAGGATTATCAGCTTCCCAAGGTGGTGCTGAATGTTGAGCTTGATCAGTCAATCGTCGAGCGTGGCGAGAAAATCAGCGGTAAGGTCACAGCCCGCTATTCTTATGGAACACCCCTTGCAGGCCGGGCCGTGCGTGTGCAGCTTCCTGATGGCCAGACGCTTGATCTTTTGACTGATGTCACCGGCTCTGCGGCGATTACGGTGCCAACCGAAGAACTGAATGAAAACGCCCAATATTCCATCACCGCCCAATTGCCCGACGAAGGTCTGACGGCTGCGACCCAGTTTGCCATTCCCGGGGCATCGTTTACGGCATCGCTGAAATCAGTACGTACAACTTATCTGGTCAATGAGCCGATTACAGTCAACATTCACACCGACGATGCCCTTGCCAAACCAACGGGTCAATCGGTGGACGTTGTTCTCGTGCGGCGTTCAAGCGAATCAGGCCGGGCGATTGAGCAGGAAGTCAGCCGACAGAAGCTGAAGACTGACGATAAAACAGGCGATGCCCAGGCCCTGCTGCGAGTGGAAGATAAACGTGGCGGCACCCATGTGGTAAGGCTACTGGGGGCAGATCGTTACGGGCGACCGGTAACGGCCGAGCTGGTTCTGGATATATCGGGCGAGGACGACCCCAACGGCCTGCGTCTATTGGCAGAAAAGACTTCTTGGAAGCTGGGCAATGAAGCCGAGGCTACGCTTTATGCCCGCAACACTGGGGGGCCGGTGCTGCTTTGTTTTGAAGCCGACCGCATGCTGGGCTACCGCATTGTGCAGGCTAAAGAGGGCGAAAATCGGCTGAAGTGGTCGGTGGCCGATAACCAATTCCCCAACATGACACTCACCGCCACGCGGATGCGAGAGCAAAAGCAGGATCTCGCCCGGCTGGATGTGCGCGTGGAACGTGGTCTTTCAGTCGTGATCAAGCCGAATGCTGGAAATGTCAAACCTGGCGATCCTGTCGAGGTCGAGATCACCACGACAGACCAGAATGGTAAACCGGCATCGGCTGAACTTTCGCTGAGCCTTGTGGATAAAGCACTGGTTCGGCTCTTTGGTCAGAATGGCCCGAACATTCAGCAGTTTTTCTACGATCAGTCGAGGCTGGGGGCGTTTGGTTCTACATCCACAAATCTATTCAGCTACAAGCCGGCCACGATTCGCGTGCCGGAATCGATCATTGAAGAAGCCGAGCGACTACAAGCCCAGGTGGCCAATAATGCCTCACGCGATCAGGCCAGGGGCAGGGCTCAGTCTTATGCAGCCAGGGGGGCCATGGCCATGCAGGCGCCTGCCGCTATGGCACCACCTGGTGCGCCCATAATGGCGGATGCGGCCGCACCGGCACGAGTGGCTCCAGCATCTGCGGCACCTTCGATGCCGGCAGGTTCAGGTGGAGGCATGGGTGGCATGATGGGCGGCAGTGGCGGCAGGCGGGGTGAACCAGCCAACCGACTTCGGGAGGCTGCCGATAAAGAAGAGGCCGGATTAGAGCTGAATTTAGCTCGAAAATCGAAACCGGGGGATTCTTTTGATCGTCGGCTTGGCGGTGAAATAACTGGCAAGCAGATGGCCATGGCCGAAGAGAAAATAGCATTTGGTCAGGCAGAAATGGCCCAGCCGGATCCTGCCCGCGAACGTACCATTGAAACGGCTTATTGGAATGCGGCGATCATTACCGACGATGCCGGCCATGCCAGGCTGACAATCAAAGCCCCCAACTCGCTGGGTGAATATGAATTCGACGGTCGGGGCGTAACGGCCGCCGACACCCTTGTGGGGCAGTCAACAGCTGAGCTTGCCGTGCGAAAGCCATTTTTCGTTGAGCTTGACCTGCCCGACCATCTGACTGAAGGCGACCGCTTCAAGCCTTCTGCACGACTGCATCATACGGGTGTCAAAGGTGAGGTGGCTCTTACGCTTGAACGATATATCAATGGCCAGTCGAGCCGCGACGTTAAAACGGTAAATGTGGAAGTCGATGGTGTTACGAATATCAGTTTTGATGAGATCCTGATCCCAGCCACGCAGGAAGTCCGTTTTGTGGCTTCTGCAAAGTCTGGCATGATCACTGATCAGGAATCAGTGAGCGTGCCCGCCACGACTCAGGGCACACCAGTTCTGGCCTCTGCCCACGGCACTTCGCGTGACGACCAGACGGTGCTGATCAAATTGCCCGATGGCCGGAAATATGAAAGCCTGGGCATGATGGTCTCGCTTTCGCCCACCTTGCAGCGGCAGGTGCTTGAAGCGGCACTGGGGGCTGAAATCTGGCCTATGCCGCGCGATCGATGGAGCTGCATCATCCCGCCGCCCTGGAACACGACGGCCGATCGTGCCGCCGATCTCATGGCAGCCAGCGCAGCGATTGGCTATTTGAGGCAGGTCGGCGGAGCATCGGCGGTAGATCAGTCGAGACTGGCTTCGCGTCTCAGGGGGCTCGTTTCAGAGTTGGTCTCTCGCCAGAATGATGACGGCGGCTGGCCACTGACTGCCATTGGTCCTGTAAAAATGGCCAATCCGCAGGGGCCATTGCCAAGTGACCCCAGCACCTCGGCCCGCGTGCTTCTCGCGCTCGCCATGGCGAAGGAAACGGGCTTGGCGGACAGTGCAGACGTCATCAATCGGGCCGCCGCATATGTTCAGGGCAATCAAGGCGCAGCCCGCCCCTGGAATACGGTGGCTTTGGCTTATGTCGGGCGTGTTGGCTTTGAAGAGCTCAATGCCCTTTCACGAAACCGTAATCAGCTTGATTCAGCTGAGTTGGCCACCATTGCGCTCGCCTGGATGAAACTTGATCGCCGCACGCAGGCAGATGAGCTGATCGCCACGCTGCTGACCCGCAGCCGCACGCAGCCACCGCAGCCCGGCAAGCCTTTGCAGCGGTTCTGGCCGGCGGGTGTCGTTGGCCCGGAATTGACGACGGCCTGGGCCGCGTGGGCATTGGCCATCGTGCGGCCGGGGGCTGACGAATTGCCGCAGGCGATTGATTGGCTCAATGCCCGCCGCTATGGCCCCGGCTGGTTACCATTTGAAACCAAGGGCCCGGCCGTCGCCGCAATGTCTGCCTGGTATGGTCGGGCGGAGGCTGTCGAAGACCGCTATCGAATGACGATTCGGGTGAATGATCAAATTCTTGAGCAGTTCTCGGTGGACGGCACCAGCGGATCGCCCGTGCGGCTTTGGAATATACCGGCAGGAATGATCAGGCCGGGCGAAAATCGGGTGCGTTTTGATGTCGAAGGGCGTGCCCGTTATGGCTATGGCGTTGAGCTTTCCGGATTCTCTCGCGATTATGGCCCGGATCAGAAAACAGACGGCAAGCGTCTCTTTATCGCTGAGCGAAAAATGCTGGCCGCCGATCCCGAACTCGATGGTCGCAAACTACCCACCGGCTACAGCGTCGCCGTGAATCCAACGATTACCGATAATCTCGTGACCATGCTTCCGGAAGGGCAGCGGGCGATTGTGCGACTGCACCTCGTTGGGCGTCAGGAGAATTTCATCGCCAATCGTGGCGATATCGCCATTCTCGAAGAGCCGCTGCCTTCAGGCGCACGATTGGTCGAAGGCTCGCTC
>JBILGL010000227.1:0-6848 GCA_044351075.1 Isosphaeraceae bacterium
CAGCATCGGTCATGGTCAGCAAATTTCTCATATTGAAAATTGTATATGAGCATGAAGCCTTCTCTTTTTTTGAATCGATTAGAATTATGCGTAGATTCTGCTAAGGGGCCCACACAAAAAAAAACAGCTGGATTGGATCGCAGGGTTACATTGTGTTTTATGCGGTTCAGGTTTATCAAAAGTTAGAACAGGGCTTTATTCTCGCTTGCCCGGACTGGTGTGAGTTGGGCCTTCAGGCCACTGAAAAATGAATTGAATGACGATGTCGTTTAATCATCCAATATCAATTAGTCATTCGCCCAGAATACTTCTCTTGAAAATCGTACTTGTGCTTATTTGTGAAATGGGCTCTGAGACTCATAGAGTTAGTGTAATGAAAACTTGAAATTCAGAGGTTTTATTGATTAACTTCCTGCGTGTTAAAGCCTGAATCGACAATTAAATAAACAATGAAATATCACTCTTCGAAACCCATCTCCCGCAGTTGATTTTCGACAATCTGTTCGAGCTCGATCTGCTCGTCTTCAGTCAATTCACGTGAAATGAGATAAGTGCCGTCAATCCATCGACCAAGATCGACAAGTTTGCAGCGATCCGAACAGAAAGGAAAGGAAGGCTGATCGCTCAGCCCTTCGATTTCAAAAGCCTTACCGCAAATCGGGCACTTGAATACTCTCATTTTGCCGGTGAACTCGAGCTTGACGAGCCGGAACTCGAGCCTGATGAACCGCCCGAAGATGAGCTGGATGACGACGAGCTGGAAGATGCCCCAGAGCCGCTGCTGTCGGCCTTGGCGGCTTTGGAATAGGAATCAGAGCGATAGTCGGTGATATAAAACCCACTGCCCTTAAAAAGCACGGCCGCACCTGCACCGATTTTTCGTCGAAGCTGGTCGGTTTCACACGTGGGGCAATGCTTCTGCGGGTCGGCCTTGATTGACTCAAAAGCTTCAAATTCATGCCCGCAGCCGTCGCAAATATAGTCGTAAGTCGGCATTGGTTATCCTTTTTTGGAGCTTGTCAGCCTTCAGTTGAAACAATTACTTTGGCAGGACGCAGGACGCGGTCGCCCAGCCGATAGCCCTGAGCCAGCACCTGAAGTACTGTCGGTTCCGACTGGTCGGATGATGGCCGCTGCATCACCGCTTCGTGCTGAGTCGGGTCAAAGGTTTGGTTGAGGGCTTCAATCGGCATTACCTTATGCTTGGCCAACGCAGCCAGAAACTGTTTCTGGACCATCTCAAGACCAGAGACAATCCCGGCTGTGGCCGATCCGCCCCCACGGGCAGATTCCAGGGCACGCTCAAAATTATCCATCACGTCAAGCACGTCCGAAGCTACCGCACCGATCGCCTCATTGCGGCGAATTTCTACCATTGACTGCTGACGACGCAGGGCATTCTGAAACTCTGCCTGCACTCGCAGCACTTGCTCACGGGCGTCGTCACGCTCTTTCGTCAGCTGAGACAGCTGGTCTTCAGCAGCCGAAGCGGCGATGTCGTCGAATTGATCTTCTGCGTTATCTTCCGAATTCATTTCAGGCCTCGTTTCTGAAGATGATTGGGAACGGCGAAAGCGGGACTGCCATTTAGACACAATCAGCCTCCTTCCGCTGCGTTGCCCTGCTCGTCAGGTTCCGTGAAATAACTCTTGAGTTTTTCAAAAAAGCTTTTTTGGCGTGGCATCACAGAGTCGTGATCAAGTTTGGCCAGCTCTCGCAGCAACTCTTCCTGCCGAGCCGTCAGGTGCCTTGGCGTTTCGACAACGACTTCGATCACTTCGTCGCCCCGGCCTCGACCATTGACATCGGGAACTCCCTTCTGTCGCAGGCGAAAGACTTCACCGCTTTGTGTGCCACGTGGAATTGTCAGCCGATCTCGCCCGTCAAGCGTGGGCACTTCAATTTCAGCGCCAAGTGCGGCCTGAGTGAAGTGGATCGGAATCTGGCAGATAATGTCGTTACCACGCCGTTCAAAAATCGGGTGTGGTCGCACGCTGATCTGAATCCGCAGGTTGCCACGAGGAGCCCCGGGGTCGCCCAGTTCTCCCTGGTTACGCACCTGCAGCCAGATGCCGGTATCCACTCCTGGTGGCACATCCACATCAAGTTGCACACGTTCCTGAGTCCTCCCCGTGCCCCGGCAATCGCCACACGGATCGGTAATTCGCACGCCTTCGCCACCGCAAGCGGGGCAGGTTGTAGCTACCTGAAAAAAGCCGCGAGATTGAACCACCTGACCTTGCCCCCCGCAATAATTGCAGGTAGAGGCTACCGTCCCCTTGCGAGCGCCCGAGCCATTGCAGGTGCCGCAAGGCTCGCTGCGGCTGAGGCTGAGTGTTTTGGTCACGCCCCGGGCGGCTTCGATCAAATCGATTTCAAGCTTAACAGCCAAATCGCCACCCGGCCTTGGGCCCCGGCGTCGTTGGCCAAACATGTCGCCGAAGAAGGCGTTCTGAAAGATTTCACCGAAGGCTGACATGATGTCGTCGGCGTTCTGAAAATTATGAACGCCGGCACCGTCAAGCCCCGCATGACCATAGCGGTCATATCGTTGCCGTTTGCCATCGTCGGATAAGATTTCATAAGCTTCAGCGGCTTCCTTGAATCTTATTTCCGCCTCGGCATCGCCGGGGTTTCGGTCCGGGTGATTTTTCATCGCCATCTGTCGATACGACTTCTTGATCTCTTCGATCGTCGCTTCGCGGCGAATGCCCAGCACCTCGTAATAGTCGCGTTTTTTCGCCATCTTTGTCCCGGTTCGGCAGCCGAAAACCCATCAGAGCGATACGACCGGTGGCCAGGACCGGTCATTCATCAACACATTTTTTTTCTATTATATGATCAAAACGAGGAAGGCCGCCTGAATACGACCTTCCCCGTCTTTGTTTTTTCTGAAGGCCTGCCGGTAGGACAAGCCATCATCAAATTAACGAACGACGCCTTCGGCTTTCGGAGCCTTCTCGTCTTCTTCCTTGATGTTTGTGATCATCGCTTCGGTCGTGAGCATCAGGCCCGCAATCGATGCTGCATTTTCCAATGCCGATCGAGTCACTTTCGTCGGGTCGATGATCCCGGCGTCAAACATATTCACGAATTCACCGGTGTTGGCATTAAAGCCAATCGGTCCTTCGGAATTGCCAACTTCATCTACGACCACGCCGCCATCGATACCACTATTGGAGGCGATATGGCGAATCGGCTCTTCAACGGCACGCAAAACGATCGAAGCACCAATCCGTTCGTCGCCGGCAAGGCTGTCCATGACGGCGTGAACAGCGGAGCGGGCCTTTAACAGAGCAGCGCCACCACCAGGCACGATTCCTTCTTCAGCCGCAGCACGTGTCGCATGAAGGGCGTCTTCCACGCGGGCCTTCAGTTCCTTCATGGCCGCTTCAGTGGCAGCACCGACGTTGATCAGAGCCACACCACCGGAGAGCTTGGCGAGACGTTCCTGGAACTTCTCACGATCATATTCGCTCTCGGTTTCTTCGATCTGACGTCGAAGCTGGTCGATGCGTCGCTGAATTTCTTCTTTAGAACCGCTGCCCTGAATGATCGTGGTCGAATCCTTGTTCACCTTTACCTGTTTGGCTGTGCCAAGATGGTTCAGATCAACATTTTCGAGCTTGATGCCAAGATCATCGGAGATGACCGTGCCACCCGTCAGGATCGCCATGTCGCCCAGCATTGCCTTGCGACGATCGCCAAAGCCGGGAGCCTTCACGGCCACGACTTTCAGGAGACCTCGCAGACGAGTGACGACCAACAGCGAAAGTGCTTCACCGTCCACATCTTCAGCAACAATTACCAGCCCTCGACCTGTTTGGGCCGTCTGCTCAAGCACTGGAATCATGTCGCGGATGCTTGAGATCTTCTTTTCATAAAGCAGGATGTATGGATCATCCATCTCTGCTTCCATCGTTGTCGGATTCGTGAC
Source organism: Isosphaeraceae bacterium (assembly GCA_044351075.1). GTDB lineage: Bacteria > Planctomycetota > Planctomycetia > Isosphaerales > Isosphaeraceae > QWQI01. The sequence continues at coordinate 3,938 of JBILGL010000227.1, forward strand.
GAAATAAGGGCTGAGGTAGCCCTTGTCGAATTGCATCCCTTCAACGAAATCAAGTGAGGTGCTGGAAGACTTGCCTTCTTCCACTGTAATCACACCATCACGGCCCACACGCTCGACTGCATCAGCCAGCATATTACCGATCGTGTGATCATTGTTGGCCGAAATTGTACCAACCTGAGCGATTTCTTCCTTCTTCGAAACTGGCCGAGCCAGTTTTGTGTGAAGAAATTCAACTGCACCAGCCACAGCTTTGTCGATACCGCGACGGATCGCTGTCGGATTCGAACCGCTTGTGACTGACTTCAGGCCTTCACGATAAATCGCCCGAGCCAGAATTGTTGCCGTTGTCGTACCGTCGCCAGCAACATCGGAAGTCTTTGAAGCAACAACGTTTACTAATTTAGCACCCATGTTTTCAAATGGGTCGTCAAGTTCGATCTCTTTCGAGACCGTCACGCCGTCTTTGGTGACCGTCGGGCCGCCAAAAGATTTGTCAATGATCACATTTCGGCCGGTTGGCCCGAGTGTTGTGCCCACAGCATGGGCAAGTGTATCGACACCATCGAACAACTTGCGTCGAGCGGCGTCGGAGAAAAGCAGCTGCTTTGCCACGTTCCAGATTCTCCTTCATTCAAGTTAAGGCTTAGGCGAATGAGTCGTGCGTTTTGGAAGAAACACAATTATTCGCCGAAGCCGGACGCAATTGTTACGAATCAGTTCACAACCTTGGCCAGAATGTCAGACTCACGAAGAATCTTAACTTCCTTGCCATCGACTTTCACATCGGTGCCTGAATATTTGCCGAAGAGGACTTCATCGCCCACCACAACGCCTAGAGCGGCCCGGTCGCCCGAGTCAAGCATCTTGCCTGGGCCAACGGCAATTACAGTGCCTCGCTGCGGTTTTTCTTTAGCGGTGTCGGGCAGCACAATGCCGCCAGCCGTCTTTTCTTCAGCCTGAATCTGCTCGACTACAACACGATCATCCAGAGGACGCAAAACTGCCATTTTTCCTTGATCCTTTCCTATCATTTAGCCAGATGTAGTGCTCGCAGCCAGCTTTTTCAGTTCACATTAACCGGCTGCGGCCAAATTCCGAATAGTGTCTGTCAGATCACATCATGCCGGGCATTCCGCCCATGCCACCCATACCGCCCATGCCGCCGCCGTGATCATGATGATCATGATGATCGCCGCCAGGCTTCTTCTTTTCCTTAATTTCTACGATGATGGCTTCAGTCGTCAGCAGCAGGCCGGCAACCGATGCAGCATTCTGGAGGGCTGAACGTGCCACCTTGGCGGGGTCAACCACGCCGAAGCTGAACATGTCGCCCCACTGACCGTTTTCCGAATTGTAGCCGTAATTGGGGTCGGTGCTCTTGGCAATGCGATTGACGATCACTGCACCATCAACCCCGGCATTCTCGGCGATTGACCTGGCAGGCTGATCGCAGGCACGTTTGATGATCTGAACGCCCAGAGCCTGATCGCCTTCTAACTTAAGGCCAGCCAGTCCAGCAGCGGCACGAATCAGGGCAGTGCCACCACCAGGCACTACGCCTTCTTCGTTCGCGGCGCGTGTGGCATGCAGGGCATCTTCCACCAGAGCTTTGCGTTCTTTCATTTCCGTTTCGGTCGCGGCACCCACCTTAATCTGAGCTACGCCACCGGCCAGCTTCGCAAGACGCTCCTGAAGCTTTTCCTTGTCGTATTCACTTGTCGTCTGGCCGATTTCACGCTTGATCAGTTCTGTCCGGCCTTTAATGGCGTCAGCAGAACCCTGACCTTCAACGATCGTCGTGTTCTCGCTCGTGATAATCACCTTTCGAGCAACACCAAGATCATTCAGATCAACACTTTCAAGATCGATGCCCAGATCCTTGAAGATCGCCTTGCCGCCTGTCAATACGGCCAGATCTTCAAGCATTGCCTTGCGACGATCGCCATAACCTGGCGCCTTAACGGCGGCAACCTGAAGGATGCCACGCAGTTTGTTAACAACCAATGTCGCAAGAGCTTCGCTCTCGACATCCTCAGCGATAATTACCAGTGGCCGATTAGCCTTGGCAATCGCTTCCAGAACCGGGATCAGCACTTTCGGGGTGGAGATCTTTTCTTCATGGATCAGCAGGAATGCGTTTTCTAAAACGACTTCCATTCGGTCCTGGTCGGTCACAAAGTGTGGGCTCAAATAGCCACGATCAAATTGCATCCCCTCGACCACATCCACAACCGTCTCGGCACTCTTGCCTTCTTCGATCGTGATTACGCCGTCAGCCCCCACGCGATCAAAAGCCTCAGCCAGTTTCTCGCCGATCGAAGCATCGTTGTTTGCCGCTATCGTGGCAACTTCTGTACGCTCTTTTCGAGTCGAAATCGGTCTCGATTGCTTCTTAATCTCTGCCACCACGGTTTCAACGGCAAGGTCAATGCCCCGCTTGAGGCTCATCGGGTCTGCACCAGCCGCCAGATGCTTCAGACCTTCCTTGAAAATCGCTTCAGCCAAAACGGTTGCGGTAGTTGTTCCGTCACCTGCGGCGTCATTCGTCTTGGATGCGGCTTCCTTTACGAGCTGGGCGCCCATGTTTTCATAGGAATCGGTCAGCTCGATTTCCTCGGCGACGGTCACACCGTCCTTAGTCACGTTCGGGCTGCCCCAACCCTTGTCGATCACAGCATTTCGGCCACGAGGACCCAGCGTCGAACGAACCGCTTTTGCCAGCTTGCTGACACCCGCGGCTAATTTCTGACGGGCTTCCTCGTTGTAGGCAAGTGTCTTCGCCACGGCGAACTACTCCTCAACGATACAATTGAAAATCAGACACATACAGTCGGTGGCACATCCCACCTGACAATCCACACCGATCGACAATTCATCAATGTCGAATCGTAATTATTATCAATAGGATGCA
>JBILGL010000228.1:0-6828 GCA_044351075.1 Isosphaeraceae bacterium
CACCTGCGTAGTGCCGTCGGCGGCTATCGTCACCAGCACATTGCCGGCAGGCAGGTTTTCATCAGCCGGCGTGGCCATTCTCGCCGCATTTCCGGCAGCATGCAGTTTTTGTAAAAGTAGTGTCGCAGCCTTCTGGGCTTTAGCATCCTCAGGATGTAAAACTATCAGTGGGGCAGTCGCGGCGTGCATACCAGCCGATGAAAGCCGTGTCACTCGCTCCAGACCTATCGCAAAACCTACGCCGTAATCATTCGCAGAGGCTGATCCCAGGACGCCTGCCAGGCCATCGTATCGCCCGCCACCAGCCAGCTCAACAGGGGCCGATTCTCCGCTGTGAATGCTGAAAACCAGACCCGAATAGAAGCCAATGCCTCGGGCTACCGAGAAATCAAGGCAGATTCGGCTTGAGGAAATGCCATACCGGTCATTCAGTAATTCAATGAGTCGGCTGATTCTCTCAACTGATAATCGTGCCAGCTTGGCAGAATCGCTCGATTGCAAGCGGTCGATCACAGCATCCGCCGGCCCTGCAATGGAACCAAGCTCATGCACAACGACCGCGGCTTTTTTCAGCGCATCAGGCAATCGAACGGCAAGCTCCCATTTCTGTCGAAGCCGGTCAAGTATTTCGGCTTCGGTACGTCGGCCCACCACATGAGGCACCAGTTGATGAAAAAGGCGATGCATGTCGTGGTCGTCGTGTGTCGAGTGTGAACCAGTCTGGCCTGTGCGTCTTGGCTTCTGGTCGCCAAGCCAGTCGGCCCAGTGCACCAGCGCAGATTCCGCATGATCCAGCCCATGCCCGGCTGCTGCGGCATCGGCCAGCGTTTCAATGACAGCAACTCGCGTTTCATCCGGCAGGCCTGCGGCAGTAATCGCCTCCAGAATCAGCCCCACATCGCCAATTTTTATTTGACATCCGTTGATTTCCGCGGCTTCCAGGCATCGGTCAGCCAGCGCTATGATTTCGGCATCGGCCTCAACCGACCCATCACCCAACAATTCCGCACCAATCTGATCAATCTGAACCAGGCTCTCATTTGCATCGCCCGAGAGCCGATAAACTGGCCCCGATACGTGTACCCGCAGCGGCTGATCGCTCAGATCCCCAGACTGAATCAGGCTTCGCACTACTCCCACTGTCAGCTCCGGCCGAAGGCAAACTGGCCCCTGCGAGCCAAGCCCTGAAAGCTCGATTAATCGCGCTGTGATCGCTGCGCCACTTTTGCGTTCGTGAAGCTCGACCAAGTCGAGCTCAGGCGTGGAAACCGGCTGATAACCAGCCAGACGAATTGGCCGCAAAAGTCGCTCGGCAACGGCTTGCTGATGGGTCAGCGGTTCTCCGAATCCGGATCGCGTCCCTTCAACAGGCATCACAGGTTGTTCGGAGTGGTTCGGGCGACTATTCACGACTTGTGTGCCCCCGGCGCAAGGCTTTCTGCACCCATCGGCCGCAGCAAGGCCTCCGCCACCATCGCACCTGCATGCTGCAAATCAAGGTCGCGGGTTTCAGCCCTGTTGGTCAGGTCTCGCAAATGAAAAACACCTCTGGCCAATTCATCGGGCCCCATAATCAGTCCAAATCGGTAGCCACGTGTTGCGCCATAAGCCATCTGCTTGCCAATCGCTATCGGCTCGGGATAACATTCCGCCGCTATGCCCGCCGCTCTGATTTTGGCCGCAAGCTGAAATGCAACTTCCGCTGCAACGCCCGGAAATTGCCCCACCAGCACACCTTCAGGCGTAATCGCCCGGGCCAGATGGCCACTCTCTTCTAACAGGGCCACCAGCCTGTCGAGACCAATCGAGGCCCCCACGCCCGGAATCCGCCGCTGTGAAAAAAGGCTGGCGAGATTATCATAACGGCCGCCTGAGCTGATCGAGCCAAACCGCTCCCAGCCGTTGACGGTTGTCTCCATCACCACGCCCGTGTAGTAATCAAGCCCACGGGCCAGGCCCAGATCAAAGGCCACGGCATCTTCCGACACCCCTGCTTCATCCAGCATCCGGCGGATCGTTCGCAGCGTATGCAGAGCGGCAGTGGCGGCTTCATGGCCGTTCAGAAGCCTCTCGGCATGATCAAGCACACTCAGCCCGCCCCGGCCTGACTCCACAAAACCAAGAATGGTATCGGCCTGTTCGGCTGACAGGCCCGCGCCTTTTTCACTGTTGCACAGTTCCTGAGCAACACTTTCTCGACCTATTTTCGCCAGCTTGTCAAGTGCCCGAAGCACCGCCGGGCCACGGTCGCGGGCCGAGACATTGTCCAGCAGCGATTCAAGCAGCCCGCGATGATTCAGCCAGATGGTTGATCTTGGCACACCCGCAGAGGCCAGCGACTGATGAATGACCAGCACAATTTCGGCGTCAGCCACTGTGCTTTCCGACCCGACAATATCAAAATCGCACTGGGTGAATTCCCGAAATCGCCCTTTGGCAGGGCGTTCGCCGCGAAACACGCTACCAATGGCAAATCGCTTAAACGGCAGATTCAGCTCGTTTAAATGGGCGGAGACGAAGCGGGCGAGAGGCACCGTATGATCAAACCGCAGGGCGAGCTCGCCAGGCGTGCCGCCAGTGTTTGTCACGTCAAAGATCTGCCGGAGCACTTCTTCAGACCCAGCACCTTTGCCTGTAAGTACTTCCCGACGCTCAATATGTGGGGTCTCAATCGGCTGAAAGCCAAAGAGGCGGAATGTCCGGCGGAATTGGTCCACCAGAAATTCGCGAGGCCGGGCCAGTTTTGGGGTAAGGTCACGCAGGCCGCTGGCCACTCGCGTGTCGATCAGTTGCTTGTCCATCTCCGGTTTCCTGGCTCGGTTGAGGCAGCTCAACCCGGCGTGACACTTCTCCCAAGAAGTGTTTTCAAGGGTTGAAACATACCAAAATTTCAAAAAATCCGCAAATTTCTGCAATTTACCGCATAATTGAAAACCGAAGCGGAACGTCCCGAATTAGCGGGACGTTCCGAAATTTGGGTGGGTGTAGCCAAACAAATCAATGCTGCAGACTGGAAACAAGCAAAGCTGGCTATAAGGGCGATTTTTCGCCTCTATTATTAAAGACGGAAGAGACTGGACACACTTGGCCATTTTTTTTGAAATTTTTTAGAAAAATAGTGGGTTTTTTTATTACATGGTATTGCTGTATATGACTTTAAAAATATTTATTGTTTGATATTTTCTTCCTGCTGCAGAGTCACAAAAATGAGAAAGTCTGATTTTTTTTTCTGAGATTACCGATCAAGATCGTTCAAGGTAACCAATCAGTAAGGCGACTTGACAATCTATTATAAATAATGAATATGAAAGAAATTAGAAGCAATTGCTTGACTTTCAGGGATGGCCTGAGTACTATAATCTTGCGCCGTGGAGCAGAGGTAGCTCGCCAGGCTCATAACCTGGAGGTCATAGGTTCGATTCCTGTCGGCGTAATTTTTCTGCGCATTCTTTGAATTTAGGGGATGACACTATCTCGATATTCCTGTGCAGATCGCCCCTGTAGCATCTGGGCGTCGGAAATGGCTGATTTTGAGAATCGAGGTGTTCCCGACACCTCTTCTTTCTGTACTTCCTCGGCTTTTTTGGCCATCAAGTCAAGGTCGTGGCGCACTTCCTTCTTCACGCCAGCACAACCGGCAGCTGAAAAAAACAGCAAAATAACGGGCCGTTTCCACCAATCCATTTCGAATTCCTTGCCATCCCTGGGAATCGATCGTTCAAATCGAGCCCGCCAGCGTTTGCCAGCGGGGTCTTAATAATCTCGCAAGTGATTAATAGGAATGATCTTCCGTTTCATGGTCGTCGCCATGCGATCCCGCGGCCATGGGTGTCACCGTTTGCCGAATCGCTCGCGTTTCGCTCTCCTGGCGGATCTTGGCCACCGCATCAGCCAAAGGCATCGAGCCCAAGTCGCCGTCGATCCGGTCTCGATAACTCACTGAGCCATCTTCAGCCTCTTTCGCCCCGACAATCAGCATCACCGGCACTTTCTCAAGCTGGGCGTTGCGAATCTTGGCACCAATCTTCTCTGCCCTCAGGTCAGACTCAGCCCGCAGGCCCGCCGCCTTGAATTGTGACACAACCTGATTGGCATAATCGTTAAACTTCTCCGAAATTGGCAGCACACGCACCTGTTCCGGCGCCAGCCAAAGCGGAAAAGCCCCTGCAAAATGCTCAATCAAAATGCCCATGAAGCGTTCCATGCTGCCAAACGGTGCTCGGTGAATCATCACTGGCCGATGAGGCGCATTATCAGCCCCCGTATAGCTCAGGCCGAAACGCTCCGGCAAGACATAATCAAGCTGCACAGTGCCTAACTGCCACTGGCGGCCAAGGCAGTCTCGCACAATAAAATCGGCCTTGGGTCCATAAAAAGCGGCTTCACCAGGTGCCTCTTCAAACGGCAGAGACATCTCCGTGAGCACGCTGCGGATATCCTCTTCCGCCCGCCTCCAAAGGTCGCCCGCCGCCCCTTTATATTTCGGGTCTTCTGGGTCATGCTTTGAAAGACGCACTTTATAGTCATTCAGACCAAGGCTTTGCAGAACAAATTGAGTGAGCTCCATGGTCGCCCTGAATTCCTCTCGCACCTGTTCAAGGGTGCAGAAGAGGTGGGCGTCGTCCTGCGTGAAGCCGCGCACACGGGTCATCCCTGAAAGCTCGCCCGACTGTTCATACCGATACACCGTGCCGAACTCGGCCAGCCGCACCGGCAGGTCGCGATAGCTTCGTGGCTGGGCGGCGAAGATCTGGATGTGGTGCGGGCAGTTCATCGGCTTGAGCAGATATTCTTCGGCCACGGCATGCTCTTCCACATAGCCGATGCGGGCCGGCACATCAAGCGACCAATAAGGGCCGGGGTCGATGTGGCTTTCGGCCAGCAGCTTTTTCTGGGCTTCGTCGTCGAGCGTGCCTTTTTCCAGCCCCGCCACCAGCGTCACGGCAGCGTCATTGAGCATCTTGATCGTCGGGAACTGGCTTTCCCGATAATACGGATAATGGCCTGAAATCTTGTAGAGATCAACCTTTCCGATATGCGGCGTATAGACGGGCTGATAGCCTCGCTTAAGCAGTTCATCCTTGAGGAAATTCTCCAGAATCCCGCGCACAGCCGCGCCTTTGGGCATCCATAGAATTAGCCCTGAACCGACCAACTGACTGATCGTAAAGAGGCCAAGCTCCTTGCCCAGCCGGCGATGGTCGCGTTTTTTAGCCTCTTCCACCTGTGCCAGATAGGCATCAAGCTCTTTCTTGTCGAAAAATGCCGTGCCATAAACGCGCTGGAGCACTGGGCCATCCGTCCGGCCCTTCCAATAGGCCCCAGCAACGGAGATCAGCTTATAGGCCCCAACCTTGCCGGCATGCGGAATGTGTGGGCCACGGCAAAGATCGACAAATTCGCCCTGTCGATAAAACGACAGAATGCCGTATTTGTGCAGCTCTTCTCGAATGTGCTCCACCTTCAGCCCCTGGCCCAGACCATCACAAAACGAAACAGCCTCTTCCACTGGCAGGCTGAAGCGTTCGAAGGGTTCGGCGGCGGCGACAACGCGGGCCATTTCGGCTTCGATCGCAGCAAAATCGTCTTCGGAAAGCTGCTTGTCGGGCACATCCACATCGTAATAGAAACCATTGGAAGTGGTTGGTCCGAAGGCAAGCTTTGCGCCGGGATAGAGCCGCATGATAGCTCTGGCCATGATGTGTGCAGTGCTGTGGCGCAGCACATCGAGCGATTCGCGATCTTTGGGTGTCAGGAGCTTGAAATCAATGGCAGATTCGGGCGTTTCCGTGGCTTCGGTCAGGGGGCGATCAAGATCGACAATGCGGCCGTTCGCCACTGCCGCTACCACGGCCTGAGCGAGCCGCGAGCCGATCGATTCGGCGATTTTGCGGGGTGTAATGTCGTCGCTATACGATTTTTCGGAACCATCCGGAAGGCGAATGCTGACCATGATTTGCAGAACCTGATTTCGCGGCTTTCGGGGCGGCCTTGCTTCAGATGAAGAACGCACACAAACGGCGTGGGCGTTTTGAGGCAGGCTTGCCGAGCCACGACCTTTCACGGGCTTTGAGGTGGTTTTGCCGATAGACCCAATTCCGGTGCCGCGCCCGACAGACAACGCCGCACGCTTCTAAGAACAACACCGCCCGGCCATCACAAAACCTGTTTAAAATCATACTTTATATTGAGAAAATGGAAAAGACGAGGGCTCAAAGGGTGACCGAAAATCACAATTCTTACATTGAGTAGCCAAATCGCCGAATTAATGATTGATTAAATACTCAGTACTCATTGATTCTGCTGCTCAGAATTAACTATGTATTTGAATCTCAAGAAATTGAAATTTTCGCAGTAGGTTCCAATTTACTGATCTTGAGTATTGAATTTCACCCGCTTGCTGTTTGTAAAAGTTCCAGCACTCGGGCCGCGATGGTATCCGCCGGCGGGCGTTTTTCAGAAAGTGGAATATAGCCCGTCATTTCGTCAACCAACCGAATTTCACCCTTACGCAGCGATGCCAGCCGGGCCAGCTTCGTGGCCGACCGGGCTCTGAAGACTGCGAATCCGTCATCCGTATGAACCCGCGCAATGCCCCAGCGTGCGGCAAGTATCCTGATTTCATTTTCGCGAATTAAATTCTCAGCCTGAGGCGGCAATGGGCCAAACCGGTCCACCAGCTCCTGTGAAAAATCCTTGAGTCGGTCAATCGTCCGAAGGCGGCTCAATCGACGATAAATCTCCATCTTCACACGATGACCATCTATGTAATCCTTGGGGAACCACGCCCGCCATGGCAATTCCACCAAGCATTCGGCCGACGCTGGC
>JBILGL010000229.1:0-6827 GCA_044351075.1 Isosphaeraceae bacterium
ATAGTGGCGAATCATTGCCACGCTGGCAACCAGTTCGGAATTAGCAAGCAAGGTGGCCAAAGAACTGGCCAAACAGAAAACCAAAAACGAAGCAGAGGAAATTGAAGAAGATCCGGACGCCGAAACACCTGCGGAAGTTTCAATCAAATATGAACTTCCGGACGATGCCTTTCAGGCCGAGCTGGCTGAATGGGAAGGTGCAAAAGCCGAGATCGGTAACGGAGTGAAGGCGAATGACATTCTGAAAGTTTTGGAAAAATCAGACTGGAGTGTTGCCAGCGTCGAGCAGAAGGATAGCAACTCCCGCCCGGAAGCTCCCTTCAAGACCAGTACGCTACAGCAGCAGGCCGCGATTCGAATGCGATGGTCAGGTACTAAGACCATGAAAATCGCGCAGGAACTTTATGAAGGGATTGATGTGGGTGGTGAAGGGCCGATTGGTCTGATCACCTACATGCGAACGGATAGCTTGCGTGTGAGCAACGATGCGATTCGCAGCGTTCGCGAAATGATCGAAAATAATTTTGGCCCGAAGTATGTGCCAGGCAAGCCAAACAGCTATGCCTCCAGCCAATTGGCGCAGGAAGCACACGAAGCCATTCGTCCGACGGAATTGCAGTATGACCCGGAAAAGATCAAGGGCTATCTCAGCAACGATCAGTATAAGCTTTACAACCTGATTTTCAGGCGATTTGTCGCCAGCCAGATGACTCCGGCGGTTTTTGCCGTGACGGATGTCAAAATTCAGGCTGGCCCTGGAATTTTCAAGTCTCAGGGCAAGATTCTCAAGTTCGACGGTTATCGCAAGGTCTTGCCGCCATCATCGCGGCAGGAAGACACCATGCTGCCGAACCTGGCGGTGAAACAGAAGCTGCATCCGGCGAAAATTGATCCAACCCAACACTTTACGCAGCCGCCCAGCCGATTCAGCGAAGCCACGCTGACCAAAGCGCTGGAAAAAGAGAATATCGGTCGCCCGAGCACCTATGCCCCGATCATCAAAACGATTCAGGAGCGGGGCTATGTAGAGCAGAAAGAGCGGCGATTTTTTGCCACTCCGCTGGGGATGGTCGTGACGGATCTGCTGGTCGAGCATTTCCCGAAGATCATGGATGTCAAGTTCACTGCACAGATGGAAGGTGAGCTTGATCAGATCGCCGAAAACAAGGCGGATATGACCAGTGTTCTGCGCGAGTTTTACGACCCGTTTCATCAGGCGCTGAAAGTTGCCGAAACGGAAATGCAGCGGGCCAGCTTGCCATCGGATGTCAAATGCCCGGATTGCGGCGCGCCGATGCTCATTAAATTCAGCAGCAAGGGGCAATTTCTCGGCTGTTCCAAATACCCTGATTGTAAGGCGACCCAGCCCCTTTCCGGCGAACGCAAGAAGGCCGAAGCAACTGATTTCTCTTGTGCCAAGTGCGGTAAACCGCTGCTCAAGCGGGAAAACAAGAGAGGCGAATATCTCGCCTGCTCTGGATACCCTACCTGCAAAGAGATTTACAACATCGCCGCCGATGGCACGCCTGTTCCCTCGATCGTGGAGACTGAGCATAAGTGCGATAAATGCGGCAAACCAATGATTTTACGCTCCGGGTCGCGTGGGCCCTTCTTTGGCTGTTCGGGTTATCCGAAATGTCGCAATATTCTGAATGCCGATGAGCAGGGGAACCCGATTCGACCGGTGACTGTGAACTTCCCCTGCCCCAAGTGCAATGGCCCCATGACGATCAAGCAGGGCAAGCGAGGCTCGTTTCTGGGCTGTGCAAATTATCCCAAGTGTCGCGGCACAGCACAGATTACCGACGATATGAAAGCCGAGAATCCGGAATTGGCTGCCCCTGCACCCGTGGTGAAAAAAGGGCCTGACTTGAAGTCGGTTGTTGCCGAGGAACCATGCCCGGAATGTAATGGAACGATGACCGTGAGGGCTGGCCGACGCGGCTATTTTCTGGGCTGTGCCAAATATCCGAAGTGCAAGGGCACCAAGGAGCCGGGCCCAGTGACAATGTCGCGAATTCAAGCAGTTGTGGATGAAGCCGAAGCCGCTGGGGCTTCAGCCCAGTAATCACCCGAAATCATTTCCTCTGACGGCAATTCCAGACGCCGTCTGGCAGAATGAGCTGGTGGACTCGCTGGTCCCAACTTTCGGTTGGGATCTGATCTAAAATCTGGCACAAGAACGCGGGTGCGAATCGCGGAATTGCCGGATTGGTTGATTCCAGAAAACGGTCATAAAACCCGGCACCACGCCCCAGACGTTGCCCGGATCGATCAAAAGCCAGGCCAGGCACCAGGATGAGATCGGCCAATTCTGGCGGAAGAAGTGACAACTCAGGCTTTGGCTGAATGATCCCCCGAGGGTCAGCAACCAGGTCGGTTGAGAGGTTTGTCACCTGGCGAAATCGGAGCATTCTGCCGCTCCAAATCATTTCCGGCAGTGCCAGAATCTGGCCGCTGTTGATCCATTCGCTTAACAGGTCTTGAAAATCAGGCTCTTCAGGCAGCGATGGCCAATAGGCAAAGAGAATTTTTGGGTGGTCTGATTTTGTTTCAAAAAGTTTTTTCCCGAGTTGCAAGCAGATTGAAGCAGATTCTGCGAATTTAGTCTCTGGCTTCAAATTTTTTTGAAAATGCTGCCTGATGTCCGCTCTCAGTCGTTTTTTTTCAGATGTTAAATCCATAAAAACTCCTGAGATGGTGAAGATTGGAAGGAAAATAAAAAAATAAAAAAGATCCTCCACATGTGCCGTTGCGGAAGCATTTGAGAACCCGCAGTTAATAGGTGGGAGCCTGGAGTTACTAATTCCAACGGAATGAACCCGCGCGGCACCCTACGGGTGTACATTGGTTCGCCAAAATTGACAACCCTGACGAACACTGCAGAGGACACTTTCAGTCTAGGGCCTGCACGATGAAAATCAAGGGAATTCCAGTCGCCGATAAAAAAAGCCCCGGCCTATTCGGCGGGGGCTTGGTTCTGGTGGATTCACGATGCCGAAAAATCAATATTCGTTGCTATCGTGCATTTGTGGCTCGAGCGACTTTGTATTACGTTCAATTGCGAGAATGATGGTTTTTTCTTCGCCGCCGTCCATTGAGGAAGCAATGGCCGGGATGATCTGGCGTGAGTCGGGCAAGTTCAGTCGAACGCTGAAAGAGCCGTCGGCTTCAACCGGTACGGCTTCGCCCTGAATGGTGACGCGAGCCGATGGCGAAGTTGAGCCGAAAACGACGAGCTCGGCACCAATTTCAAATTTCAGCGGTTGTTCCTGGCTCGTCAAAAGGCTTGAAGGCAGGCGAGTGAGCGAGCTTTTCTGGATCGGCTGATGAAATCGCTCTTCAAACATTTCAATCAGCTGGCTGGAAAGCTGAAGCGATTCTGCATCGTTGGTTCGGGTCTGAATTCGGTGAATCTCTTCCTGAGCGATGTTCCAGTCGTCTTCGATGGATGTGGACATGGAAACCGAGGGCATCGTCACGATATTTGACTTGGCGATGATAAAAAAACTTCCACGGCGCGTGATAAAGCCGAGATCAATGCGGTATTTCCGGCCCGGGCAGCAAACGTTGACATACCAGTTATTGACTTCGCTCTGAATTGGCTCGTCGCGTTCATGCCGCTCGGTCAACGTGCTGGTGTCTTCACTGGTGACGTCCATTACACGAAGAATCGGCTTTGATCCATGCCACATCTGGCCCATGGCCGCGTGGGCTCGCTCAATGGTCGCATGACCGATCTCCCAGTAGATGTGAATCCAGTATGGATCACGCGCCACAGCGATCATGCGGTCTTTCATGTGGTTTTGAATCTGACCGTGCCAGGGGCGAATGGCAAGCCTCTGGGCTTTGGCCGTATCCGTCAGATGAAATCCCTGATGATCCTTTTCCGGTAGTTTTTCAGCGACCGGTTGGGGCTCGGGCTTGCTGCGGCTGCCTTTTTTGGTTTTTCGGTCAGCCAGAGCACGGATCAACTGATCCTTCCGCATGGCATGCCAGCCGGGAATCGACTGATCACGAGCCAGTCTCGCAAGTTCCTTTTTCGTATGATCCTGGAAATCGGTACTGTACATAGAGACCTCCGAAAGATATCTGAAGATTCAATCAGACAGCCGGTATAGAGATTCCCTCAAGGCGCAAAATGTGCATGAGCCACAAAGCAGCCATGTGGTTATCAAGCCGAAGTTTTGAAGGATTTAGACGCGAAGCATCAGGTATATGGGTAGGTATGTGGACCGTAACACTTTCAGTCGGGCAATGTCAAGAGGCTGAAAACATTTTTTGACTTGTTTGTCTCTAAAGCACTTCGTAAAAGTCACAAAACCGGTTGTTGATGAGCCAAACTAAGTTGATATGATTAAATGGGATAGGGATTGATAATACTCCTATAAACCGGCCTTCGATATTTTGTTGGTAAAGCGACTTTGTGAAAAATTTCGCATTTTAGAAAATCGGATTGTTGACAGGCTGGCCTTCTGTTCGATAATCTTAGGCCAACAACGAAGGTTCCAGTGGAATCTCATGCTTTTTGTCGATCCAAAAACTCTTGCGGAAGCATACAAGACGGCATCCCGGGTAACGAATCTTGCCCTCGGATGTATAGTGCCGCCCGGTTTGGGTTTTTTGCTTGATAAAAAGTTTGGAACTTTGCCGATTTTGAGCATTGTGGGCTCGATATTTGGCCTGATTTCACTTTTCGTTCAACTCAGACAACTTATTCGTGAGATGCCACAGGGCCCTACACGAAAAAAGTAAGCAGGATGAGAGCCTTATGGCTGGTCACAGTCCTATAAGTCACGTCGTTGATCACAATACGATTGAACTGCCCTGGGGAAAGGTTCTGCACCTGCCCGAAATTCATTTGCCGCTGCTGGGTCAGTTTCAACTGACTCGCTACATGGTGATGGAAGTAATCGCGGCAGTAATTGTTCTGCTGATTGCAGTAAGCTTCTCGCGTCACATGCGAAAAAACCATGTGACAAAAGGGGTTGTCGGTAATCTCATCGAATCAATAGTCTATTTTATCAAGGACAAGATAGCGGTTCCGGCAATCGGTGATCATGATGCCTACGAGCACATGCCGTATTTGCTGACTGTATTCTTCTTTGTGCTTACCTGCAACCTGCTGGGCATGGTTCCGGGCGGTGCTTCAGCAACCGGGTCGATTGTTGTAACAGGATCACTCGCATTTATTACCCTTCTGGCGGTATATCGGGCCGGTGCCAGCCATTTTGGTTATCTCGGGTTTTTCAAGAATCTTGTGCCTCATCTTGAGGTTCCGGGTGAAGTAAACCTCGAAAAATATGGATACAAGGGTTCGATCAATATCCCCGGCATGATGATGTGGGGGTTGATGTTTGTCATCGAATTGGTCGGCTTGCTTATCAAACACTTTGTGCTTGCCGTGCGATTGTTCATTAACATGACGGCCGGACACCTTGTGCTCGCAGTGATCCTGGGTTTCATCCTCGAGGCTTCAGGTAAACTGTTCTATCTCGTAACACCGGCCAGCATCTTCGGTGCTGTGTTCATCAGTTGCCTGGAGTTGCTCGTCGCTTTTCTTCAGGCATACATTTTCACTTTCCTTTCGGCATTGTTCATTGGTTCGGTCTCGCATGCTCACTGATAATGCAGGGGTGTTGGGCGGAAGCATTGATCAATAATCTGGCTTAGCAATGGTGCCCTATCGGGCTTGAGGAGTTTCTGCGATGAAGTTGATGAAGGTTCTGTTCATGGCGTTCGCGTTTGTCACGCTTGCTCCAGTAATGGCTTTGGCCCAGGCAACAGCCGGCGGCGCACCATTTTCCGAGCTGAAACCACTTGGTGTTGGCCTGATTGTTATCGGCGCTGCGTTTGGCATTGGCAAGCTTGCCACCGCTTCAGTCGAAAGCATGGCTCGTCAGCCAGAAGTTGCTGGTAATATCTCCAGCTCGATGATTATTGCTGCAGCTCTTATTGAAGGTTTCACCTTCTTCGCGCTGCTTCTGTTCCTGATCGCCCTCTGATCCTGGTTGAATTGGAATAATGATGGGTGGTCCGCGTTGGACCACCTCAAGCTTACAATCATGGCACCCGTTGGTTTGGGAACTCAGGTTATGCTGCAACGATTCACAGCCGCTGCTGCGGTGATTCTATTTGCGCTATCTGCCGGTCTTCATGCCGCAGATGATCATGCGGCTCCGAAGGATGCCGGTCATGGTGCGCCTGCTGCCCATGCGGACGCTGGCGGTCACGGTGATGCCGGTGGCCATAGCGAGCCCAATCTCATCCCGATGAAGGCTGAAGAGATTGAAGAGCAGGCGCCGCTGGCGATCTGGTCATTTGTCGTATTTATGGTCCTCCTGCTGATCGCCACCAAATTTGGCTGGAAACCGATCGTTCAGGCAATGCATGATCGCGAGCATCATCTCGAAGCATGCCTGCATGATACGGAAAAAGCTCGTAACGAAGCAGAAGATCTGCTTCGCCAGTACAAGTCGGAAATGTCATCGGCTTCAGATAAAATCAAGGCTCTTCTGGATGAAGCCCGGCGAGATGCCCAGACGACGGCTGATGGCATTATCACGCGAGCGCAGTCTGAATCAGAGGCCCTGAAGGCTCGCGTCGAGCGTGACATTCTTCAAGCCAAGGATGAAGCATTGGTTGAGATCTGGTCCAAGGCTGCGGATGTTTCCGTGCAGGTGGCCGGCAAAGTACTTCAAAAGAATCTGACGGCTGAAGATCAGAAGCGTATGGTTGATCTGGCTGTGAATGAAATGCCTGACCGTTCCGCATTTGGTTTCAGCACTTCAACAGGGGGCTGATTATGTCTGTTGCGACCGAATCAG
>JBILGL010000230.1:0-6816 GCA_044351075.1 Isosphaeraceae bacterium
TAGACCATGTCATTCTTTTCACAGCACAAAATACAAAAAAGGCTGGGTCAAACCCAGCCTTCAAAAACTCCTCGACTTGGACTCGAACCAAGAACCCTGCGATTAACAGTCGCATGCTCTACCGATTGAGCTATCGAGGAATCGGTAAAAGAATATTATCATCCAACTCAGGCAAAATCAAGTGGTTTAACCCAAAGTCCCGAGAATTTTGCCTTACTTCTTTTCCTCAATAGACTTGGCACTCTCTGCACTGGGCTCTTCGTCGTTCTCATGGCCTTCAATAGCCTTCTCAAGAAGGCCAACGATCAGAGCGTTAAGAGAAGCCTTGTCTTCTTTAGCCCACGAAGCCAGGCTTTCGTGAATCTTGGGCGGCATACGTATCTGGAAATGAACTACAGTCTCAGGCATCGTCCGGCTCCCAACTTCTCTTCAGCAGGCTGCTCCGGTCGATGGACCTCGACTGAAGTGCGTCACTCCATGCAATCACCCACTGCATGCAACTATTTTGAGAAATACGTCGAATTTGTCAACAATTCGCTACCAAAAAACAATTACTGCTTTTGCCAATACATCCTGAAAAACCATTCAATTCAGTATTTCTTCACACAGTGTCTAGAACAAACAGTTTTCGAAACATCGCCAGAATCATCAGACCACCCAGTAGAAAGCCAGCCGATGAAAGAGGTTCGGTCACAATCTGTCGATCTGTTCCCCTGAATGGCCTGGCGTAGAAATCAGAACCCAGAGCCTGAATATCGCTCGCCACAGTTGAACCATAGATTGAAGTGGCCTGAATCATGACCGATGCCCTTGGAGCAAGAATACTGCCTCCGATCTGCGATGAATTGACACCAAGATTCAGCACATCCGGAAAGTTGATCAAGAGATTCCGGGGATCGATCCCTGGAAAGCGATCATTCGGTCGATTGAAATTCAGCATCGAAAAATTAGGATTCATGCCGCGCACATTGACAATTGCAATACTGCCCACTGGCACGTTAAAGTTTATATGATCATTGAAATAAAAATAATCGGCATCGAAAAAATTGATTACAGGGTCCGCTCCAGTAAGCGTTACATGATTGTAATCAAGCCGCTGAAATGAGCCTTGAGCCAATTGCTGACTTAATTCCAACGAAAAATTGGAAAGGGCACTGCCATGCTGCATGAAATCATGTAATGGCTCATTAAAATAACGAATGTTCCGAATCTGGCTTGATTTCTGGCTGAGATGGCCGCCCAGTGCCAGTTCTCCAGCCACCTGAACAGAGACCAGACTTACATTCGCGGTCGCGTAAATGTCTGTCAGATTCGCAGCTCGTATTGACTGACTACCCCCTGACATCAACACCGATTCAGAACCAATCGCCATGGCACTGATATTTTTTGTGGCAAACAGGCTGGTTTGAAATACAATCGGATCGATCTGAGCTTGAGTTTTTGCAATCAAGACAAAACAGACTGCAACAACGATCGGAAAAGAAACTTTCATTGCAATTCACTCCTGATTCAATTTAAGAATCAAGGCAGGAGGGATTTACAATGCCCTCCCGCCTGATTCAGGTCACAATATCTTAATGCGTTTTAAATGCAATCAGATGAAACCTTCAAAATCAACGACGAAGAATCCCCAGCTATTGCTGGACGGGTCATTAATGAAAAGATCATTAATGCCAGCACCTGCAATGATCGCGCCGTAATCAACCTGAACATAGAAAACGCTGACCGTATTAATCCCATTTGAGAGATTAATAAACATGCCATCGAGGACTGTCAGGTAATCAAGCGTGACATTATTGTCACCCGTGCCGCTGGGATAACCAGCTTGGATAATAAGTCCGCCGTCAATCATCACGTCGTAGAAATAGATGTCGTGCGTGCCATCATCTGTGACAAGCGAAACTCCATCACCACCGATGAATGAGCTGGAGTTAATATTGAAATAGGTAGTTAACATCGTGGAGAGACCATTCTGAATATGAAGGCTTTCCGCATCGGTGTCATAAACAACAATGGCCCTGGTATCATCAACGGAATTGATGGTAATTTCGCCTCCATCGAAAACTGAATACAGATAGATGGCTGAATAATCATCTGTCTTGATGTTAATATCACCTGAATTAACGGTGACATTAAATAGAAACACATCAGCACCGTAAGCATCTGCATTGATTTCTAGTGCTGCAGACGCAATTGGGTTCGGTCCGGTAACAACGGTATCATGCACATTCACCTTATCATAAAACCCACTATCAGTGTCGATATTGAGCGTTTTCACTGAATTGGCCTGGAAGTCAATATCATCGTAGCCAGAACTCAGATTCTTGTATGATGCGCTCTGGCGAATCAGAGGTGATGTAACGCTCACAAAATTGTTTCCACCGTTGGCGGTGATCGCAAGTGTGGTCATTGACGTATTTTTGATGGTGGTCCTGTGATCACCAAACGTCGAGTTGATAAAAAGCTGACCAATACCTGGAACAGATCCTACTGTTGTGAAATCTGTGATTGTAACTGTATCGCCAGGGTACGACGATCCAGCCGTGTCGATTCTCAGCGTTCCAATCTTTACACCAGTACCACCGCTGGTACCATTGACAAGGGAAATATCATCACTTCCGTTACCGGTATTGATCAGAACCTGTCCTGATACAGTAGGAGATAACATCTTCACCGTTGCGCCGGCCGTATTCAGCACGTTTGCAGAGATCGTGACCTGATTTGATGTCAACCTATTGGTGGTAAAGACATCAGCACCTGTTCCGTCTGACTTAAAGTTCAGTAAATTCAGAACCTTAAAATTGGTGGCATCAAAATCGACTCGGTCACTTCCCCCATTTGTCATTTGAATATCAATCGACGAAATGGAACTGGCGACAAAATCAACGAAAGCTACTGAATTTACAGACGTACTCACACCCTGAACTCTTAACAGGAGCGGGCTTGAGGCCGGAACAATTGCGATTTTAATCTGGTTTGAAGCCCCACCAGGCTGATCCTTAATCTGAAGAATCCCGGATGTCGGCGTTGTCATCTGAGCCAGCACATTGCCGGCCAGCAGGACGCGTCCATCCAGATTTTCCATTCCCAGGTTTAACTGACGCCTGGAAGATATAGACTTTCGGGTGTTTTTTTTCAGGGAACGGCGATTGAAAAGACTTGTAATCATGGTTTTTTTCTCCTCCTGATACGATGGCACGCCATCGAAAGTTGAACTGAAACGATTGTCATCCAATTCAGGTCAATTCGTTTCGACGTGAATTTCAGATGAACAAACTCAGGAGTAAATTTCCGCAATTGAGACGAAGCGGAGTTCTACGAATAACGTGTCAGAAAGATTTACCCAAAATCAGTCCCGTCTCGTTTTTTTCCAATAATACACCAGAAAGAATCGCTTTGAATTCAAGCCCAAAAAACATTTAGCGTTTGAGGGCGGCCCATCCAGAATCGGTTTTTTTTTTGGCCAATGCGGAACAACTATGTTTATTCTGGCAAAATCGTTCAATTCGTTTATCTCAGGAATTAGCCTTTTCACCATGATTGCCCTGTATAAAAAATTCTTATGGAGGTGCTGGAAACAGAAACCTTCAAAAAGACTGATCTCTTGCCGACGGGTTCCGCAATCTGGGCGGAAGGCGGAATCAACCTGACTCGGGGTCAGGGGTCTGCAAGATGATTCAGGAATGACCACTGGCGATTCGTCGCCAGTGGTTTTTTTCGTTATTTATCAGATTTGGCAATGACACAAGTTTTAACGTTTCATGTTGCGGCATCTCGTTGTATGCGAAAGCCTGCGGTTTTGTTAAAATACTATTTGGTGTGATTCTGGCGTGTTGCCTGATTGAAATCACCGCATTTCACTTTCTGGAGCCGCGGCCGCCTGCCTGGCCCGGTTGTCAATGAGTCTTATTGACGTTCTGCTGGTTGCCTCCCTTTTACTCGCGAATGCCATTTTTGTCGCTGCCGAATTTGCGTTGGTGAAAGTTCGCTACACGCAAATTGAGGAACTGGCCGACGAAGGCGTCTGGGCGGCCCGGATCGTTCTCAAAATTCTTAACCGGCTGGATGCCTACATCTCTGCCTGCCAGCTCGGTATCACACTGGCAAGCCTGGCACTTGGCTGGACGATCGAAGACTCCATCGAACCAGCCATTCACAAACTTTTCGAAAATCTTGGCCTGCCAAGTCATGGGGAATGGTCATTCGGTATTCCGCTTGCCCCGGCAATGGCCTTTCTGCTCGTCACATTTCTGCATATTTCTCTCGGCGAACTGGTGCCGAAGAGCCTGGCCATTCGAATTGCCAAGCCGGTCGCACTCTGGACGGGCCCGCCTCTCCTGGCATTTTACAACTTTTTCCTGCCTATTATTTGGGTGCTGAACAAGGCAAGCGACCTGCTGCTAAGTATCTGTGGCCTCGGCGAAATACAGAAGAAAGAGCTGACCCACACCACCGAAGAGCTTCGCCTGATTGTCGAGCAGTCTGTCGAGGGCGGCGAATTATCCCGCAACGAACGAACCCTTATCGAAAATGTTCTGAATCTTGAGGACAAAACAGTAAAACGGGTGATGGTGCCACGCGTTGATATTGTCTATCTCAGCCTGAGCCGACCCATTGAGGATAACCTCAGGGTGGCTCGCCAATCGGGCCACACGCGATACCCCCTCTGTGAAAGCGACCTTAACACCATCATTGGCATGGTCCACGTCAAGGATCTTTTGCAGGCCGTAATCGGGCAGAACACCATGCGGCCCGACCTTCGCAAGATCTGCCGACCAATCAAATACGTGCCTGAATCGCAGCACTTAAATGCCATGCTTGCCGAATTTCAGCGGGCCAAAGTGCATATCGCCATGGTTGTTGAGGAATACGGCAGCACAATCGGCATGGTCACTCTGGAAAATGTGCTCGAAGAACTGGTCGGCCCGATTCAGGATGAATTTGACAAGGAAACGCCACGAATCAGCAAGCTGAGTCAGGGCATTTACGAGGTTGACGCCTCTCTCCCGCTCGACCGGCTCGTGGAATGGTCGGAAATGGAACTACCTGAAACCGATGCCGAAACCACTGGCGGCTTTGTGATCGATCAGCTTGGCCGTCTGGCCAGACCCGGCGACTGCGTACCAATTAATGATGAATGGAAGCTGGTCGTTGTCGAAGCTGACCCGAACCGTATCAGAAAACTACGGCTCGAAGCCACCGACCCAGCATCGGCTAAAGCCATCGATATTCCGGAAGTCGAAGAAGCGACAGACCAGCCATCCGAACCTCTCAAGGCTTCAGAATCGGTCTGATCGACTGCCGTTAAGCATCACTTACTTCGCTTTGGCCCAGGCATCAAAAATCTGGGCCATGCGATAAGCCACCGCTGCTGATGCCCCCGGCTGACCATATTGCTCCCTGAGAGCTGCCAGCGATTGCCGCTTGCGTGCCGCTTCGGCCGGATCTTCCAGCCAGCGAATGGCCCAATCGGCCAGCTCTTTGTCCACATCATGATCCGTCAGGTATTCGGGGAAGATATCCCAGCCGGCAAGCAGATTTGTCAGAGTGATATAAGGTGATTTAATGAACTGGGCACTCACTTTTTTATCCAGCGGGTTAATGCGGTAAACCACCACGCTCGGCACCGTTTCATACATCAGCTCAAGGCTCACCGAGCCGCTCACCGTCCAGGCCAGATCAATCAGTTTCAAAATCTCCGGCGTTTTATTAACGAACAGGTCAATCCGCTCCAGAAACCATGCAGGCAGCGGCGTTTCACGCATCACCTTTTCAACCATCGCCTTCTGCTCTTCACCAAGGCAGGCAACGGCATAACGCACATCCGGGAATTTCTGGCTGACGGGCTCAATCGCCCGAATCATCATCGGCAGGTTTTTCTCAATCTCAGCCATGCGCGAGCCAGGCAGAATGCCAATCCAACGGCTGGCACGGGCCTTTTGCTCTGCCACCCAGGCTTCGTCCACCACTCGGCCGGCCAGCTCGTCAAAATACGGATGCCCCAGATATTCAGCGAATTTATAGCCATGCTCGGCATACCACTGGGGCTCAAAGGGAAGGCTGCAAAAAACGTAGCTGAAGCGGTCCTTGATCTTTGCCACACGCCAGCCGGCCCAGGCCCAGAGCTGCGGCGGAACGTGATAAAATACCGGAATGCCTCGATCTCTTGCCCGCTTGGCGATCCACCAGTGAAGGCCAGGATAGTCAATCAGCACGACAGCATCTGGCCGCTCTTCGTCAAAAATTCGTGCCGCCTGATTCACCACGCCAACAAATGTCCCGATCTGACTGAGCACCTTGCCAAACCACATCACCGCATGATTGGTCAGCTCATACTTCAGGTCGACACCCGCAGCGGCCATCTTTGGGCCACCAAAACCGATCAGCTCCACATCAGGCCACTGGGCTTTAAGGGCTTTCGCCAGATTTGAGCCATGTAGGTCGCCGGAAGGCTCGCCTGCCGAAATAAAAATCCGCTTGCTCATGTCGTTACTCGAAGAAGTGTGGTCGGGCTTGCCCGGATGAATTCAATCAGATGACATTAATATAATCACTTTTCCACGCCCCCGGCTATCTCAGCCGGGTAATCCGCTCTCGGCATCACTGGCTGTGATCATTATCCGACTGTCCGCTCAGGCCGAGTTCTTCCAGTAGCCGGTATAGCTTGGGGCGAGAGATGCCCAAAGCCCGGGCCACGGCCGCCTTGTTTGGCCCATGCTGCCTGAGGGCTGATTCCACAGCCTGTCGCCTCGCCTGAATCAGCGAATCTTCCAACACAGCTGCTTGTGCCAGTTTTGCCTCCTCAGGCTTCTGCAT